>NZ_PSWC01000008.1:0-118803 GCF_002931535.1 Rathayibacter sp. AY1C6
AGGTGAGCTACCTCGTGCTCGACGACGTGACGCTCGCCCAGCAGGCGCAGCAGCCCGCGAGCGACACGGTGCAGGAGACCCCGAGCGACTGGGCCGGCTGGGGCGGACGGGCCATGGGCGGGTGCCTCCTCGATCGCGGCGGGGGAAGTGGAGCGGCCCCGGCGCCCGCACCGAGGTGCTGGGCTCCGGGGCCGCTCCGGCGTGCCGAGACTACGCGGAGAAGCGCGGGAAGGCGGAGCGACCCGCGTAGGTCGCCGCACCTCCCAGGATCTCCTCGATGCGCAGCAGCTGGTTGTACTTCGCGACGCGGTCCGAGCGGGCCGGGGCGCCGGTCTTGATCTGGCCGCCGTCCACCGCGACCGCGAGGTCGGCGATGGTGGTGTCCTCGGTCTCGCCGGAGCGGTGCGAGAGGATCGCGGTCATGCCGTTGCGCTGGGCGAGGGCCACGGCGTCGAGCGTCTCGGTGAGCGTGCCGATCTGGTTCACCTTGACCAGGATCGAGTTGCCGGCCTTCTCGGCGATGCCGCGGGCGAGGCGCACCGGGTTGGTGACGTACAGGTCGTCTCCGACGAGCTGCACCTTGTCGCCGATGGCCGCGGTGAGGTGGGTCCAGCCGGCCCAGTCGTCCTCGTCCAGCGGGTCCTCGATCGAGACCAGCGGGTAGTTGGCGACGAGGTCGGCGTAGTAGGAGGAGAGCTCCTCGGCCGAGAGCTTCTTGCCCTCGAACGTGTAGGCGCCGTCCTCGTAGAACTCCGAGGAGGCGACGTCGAGCGCGAGCCCGATGTCCTTGCCGGGGGTGAATCCGGCGGCCTCGACGGCCTTGAGGATGAAGTCGAGCGCCTCGCGGTTGGTGGGCAGGTCGGGGGCGAAGCCGCCCTCGTCGCCGAGGCCGGTGGCGAAGCCGGCCTTCTTCAGCTGCGCCTTGAGCGCGTGGTAGATCTCGACGCCCCAGCGCAGGCCCTCGGAGAAGGACTCGGCGCCCAGCGGGACGGCCATGAACTCCTGGATGTCGACGCCGGTGTCGGCGTGCGCGCCTCCGTTGATGATGTTCATCAGCGGCACGGGCAGGGTGTGCGCGTTCGGGCCGCCGACGTAGCGGAACAGGTCGAGGTCCGACGACTGCGCGGCGGCCTTGGCCACGGCGAGGCTGACGCCGAGGATCGCGTTCGCGCCCAGGCGGGACTTGTTCTCGGTGCCGTCGAGCTCGATCAGCTCGGCGTCGACGAGGCGCTGGTCGGTGGCGTCGAAGCCCTCGATGGCCGGGCCGATCTCGTCGATGACGGCGTCGACGGCCTTCTGCACGCCCTTGCCGAGGTAGCGGTCGGAGTCGCCGTCGCGGAGCTCGTACGCCTCGAACGCGCCGGTGGAGGCGCCGGACGGGACGGCCGCTCGCGAGGACGCGCCGTCCTCGAGCAGGACCTCGACCTCGACCGTGGGGTTGCCACGGGAGTCCAGAATTTCTCGGGCGACGACTGCCTCGATAAGGGCCACAACTATCTCCTCTTGACGGGTGGGCTCCCGGAGACGGGAGCGGTCGGGAAGGAGTCTACTGACCGCCTCCGAAGCGCAGGAGACCGCGGCCGGTCGTAGACTCCCAGGGCCCGATCGCCGGACGGCCCGGGCGCACCCGCCGACCCGGAGGTTCCCCGTGACCACGACCGCCGCCGACCACGTCGACCGTCTCACCGCCGTCGTCCCGGACTTCCCGAGCCCGGGCATCCTGTTCCGCGACCTCACGCCGGTCTTCGGCGACGGCGAGGCCCTGCGGGCGGTGGCCGACGCGCTGATCGAGCCCTACCGCGGACGGATCGACGCGATCGCGGGCGTGGAGGCGCGCGGCTTCCTGCTCGCCGCGGCGGCCGCCTACTCGGCCGGTCTCGGCGTCGTGACCATCCGCAAGCCCGGCAAGCTGCCGCGGGCCGTGCTGCGCGAGCAGGCGACCCTCGAGTACGGCGAGACGATGCTGGAGGTGCACGAGGACGCGGCGCCCCGCGGCGCGCGCCTGCTGCTGGTCGACGACGTGCTGGCGACCGGGGGCACGCTCGACGCGAGCCGCCGCCTGATCGAGCGCGCCGGGTGGAGCCTCGAGGGGATCGCGGTGGTCATGGAGCTCGACGGGCTCGGGGGCCGCGAGATGCTGGCCGGCCACCGCGTCGACGCGATCGTCACCGTCTGACCCGGCCCCGTCGCTCCGCTCCCCCTGCCCTCCCCCTTCCCGCGAGACACCACCGGGGTATGCGACCCACCGGGCGAGCCGCACTCGAATGGCGTCCCGCGGAAGGGGGAAGCGACGGGGTCAGGTGAGGGAGAGGGACATCCGGGAGAGGACGAAGGTCTCGAGCACTTGCACGAGCATGTAGAGCACGAGCGAGACGCCGGTCACGAGCACGACCGCCGACCAGACGTCCGCGAACCGGGCCTGGGCGGACCAGGCGTTGATCGCCCCGCCGATGCCCGCACCGGTGGAGAGCCACTCGGCGAGCAGCGCGCCCGTGATCGCTCCGGGCACCGAGATGCGGATCGCGGCGAAGAGCGAGGGCAGCGAGCCGGGGATGGCGACCTTGCGGATCGCGGTGAGGGTGCTGCCGCCGTAGACCGCGACCACGTCGAGCATCTGCGGGGAGGCGTTGTTGAGGCCGAAGGCGATCGTCACCAGCGCGGGGAACAGGACGACGATCCCGCCGATCACCGCGACCGAGGCGATCGAGCCGGTCCCGAAGACGAGGATGATCAGCGGCGCCATCGCGATCAGCGGCACCGAGCGCAGCAGCATCGCGAACGGCATCAGCGCGTGCTCGATGCCCTTCGACAGGCGGAACAGGATCGCGCCGAGGATCGCCACGACCAGGCCGGCCGCGAAGCCGATCAGTGCGTCGCCCATGGTCACGGCGAAGAGGCCGCCCAGCTCGGCGCGGTGCTCCGCGGCCTTCGCATCGGTCACCAGGTGCTGCCAGACGTCCCACGGGCCCTTGACCACGTAGGGCGAGACCCCGCCGAAGAGGACCACACCGATCCAGATCGCCAGCACGATCACGATCGTCGACAGGGCGACGAGCAGGCTCTTGCGCAGGCTCTTGAGAGTCGCGCCGAGGGCGGCCGTGCGCAGCTGGCGCCGCAGCTCGTCGACCGCGAGGATCGACGTGGCCGTGGACTGCTCCGTGCGGTCGGGGACGGTGGTCGTCATGGTCATGCCCGCTTTCCGGAGGACCAGGGCGCGATGAGGCGCCCGATCAGTCCGACGATGCCGTAGCCGAGGAGCGCGACGCCCGCGCAGAGGAGGAAGAGCGCCCAGACGCGGGGCGAGTTCAGCGAGACCTGCGCCGCGACCAGGATCGGGCCCACGCCCGTCTCGATCTTGCCGAAGTACTCGCCGAGGATCGCGCCGAGGAAGGCCGCGGGCACCGCGATCTGCAGCGCCGACAGGATGTTGGGCAGCGCCGCGATCAGACGCACCTTGCGCAGCTGGGTGAAGCGCGAGCCCCCGTAGACCGTGACGACGTCGAGCGCCGCCTTGTCGGCCGCCTTCAGCCCGAGGAGGCTGCCGACGACCGTGGTGAAGAACACCGAGAGGCCGGCCAGGAAGATCGCCGTCGCGCTCGCCTTCCCGGGAGCGTCCGCACCACCGAGGATCAGCAGCACGATCGCTCCGATGGCGACGATCGGCACGCAGTAGGTGATGACCGCGAGCTGCGAGACGACCCCCTCCAGCCAGGGCAGGACCAGCACGAGCGCCGAGAGCACCAGCGCGAGGAGGTTGCCCCAGAAGTAGCCGACGGCCGCCTCGCCGATCGTGACGGAGAAGTTGCGCCAGTAGAAGCCGGCGCCGTCCTCCATCGCGGTCTGCACGACCTGCACGGGAGTGGGGACGGGCGCGTAGGTCGCGGCGCCGGTGGGCGCGGTGACGAGCGCCACGATCCACCAGACGGCGACGATCGCGGCGACGCCGATCAGCCCGGTGAGCCACGGAGGCAGGGACAGGGTGCGGCGCGGGGCCGCGGGGAGCGTGGTGGCCACGGTGCCTCCTAGACGCGGTCGTCCGCGGCCGCGCTGCCGTCGCCGAACAGCAGCTCGGAGGCCTGGTCGACGTAGGCGTGGAACTCGGGGGTGCGCTGCATCTCGGGGGTGCGCGGGCGGGGGAGGTCGATGTCGATGATCTCCTTCACCCGTCCCGGGCGCGGGCTCATGACCGCGACGCGGTCCGAGAGGAAGATCGCCTCCGAGATGCCGTGCGTGACGAGGAGCGTCGTGGCGGGCTTCTCGGTCCAGATCCGCAGCAGCTCGAGGTTGAGCTTCTGCCGCGTCATGTCGTCGAGGGCGCCGAACGGCTCGTCGAGCAGCAGGACCTCGGGCTTGAGGATCAGGCACCGGGCGATCGACACGCGCTGGCGCATGCCGCCCGAGAGCTGGGCCGGCTTGGCCTTCTCGAAGCCGCGGAGACCGACGAGGTCGATCAGCTCGTCGATGTAGGACTGGTCGACGCTCTTGCCCGCGATCTCGAACGGCAGGCGGATGTTCGCCATGACGCTGCGCCACGGCAGGAGCGCGTGGTCCTGGAAGGCGATGCCGAGCTTGTTGTCGCGGCGCAGCTCCTGGGGAGTGCGGCCGTCGACCCGGATGGAGCCGGACGTCGGCTCCTCCAGTCCCGCGAGGATGCGCAGGATGGTCGACTTGCCGCACCCCGACGGGCCGAGCAGGGCGAGGAAGCTGCCCTGGTCGGTGTGGAGATCGGTGTCCTGCAGCGCCGCGACGCTGCGCGAGCCCATCCGGAACGTCTTCGACAGGCCGTGGATCTGGATGCCGGTGCCGCCGGCACCCTGGTCGCGCAGGGTGCCGGCGTCGGTCGTGTCGGTCACGAGTGGTGCCCTTCGTGGATCAGGATCAGGCCGCGTACTTCATCAGCTCGGGGTTCTCCTCGTAGACCTCGTCGAGGAGGGTCAGATCGAAGAGGTCCTCGGCCGTGACGTCGATCCCGGCGCCCGCGAGGGACGCGATGGTCTCGGACTGCAGCGTCTCGGAGATGGTGAAGAGGCCGTTCGAGACCGTCTCGTCCGAGACGACCAGTTCCTCGGCCTGGATGGTGGCGCCCTTCTTGGAGGACTCCTCGTTGAGGCCGAGGTCCTTGCCGTAGTTCTCGACGGCGAGCATCGCGCCCGCCTCCGGGTCGTTGACCGCGTCGGTCCAGCCCTTGATCTCGGCGACGAGGAACGCCTTCAGAGCGTCGCGCTTCTCGGCGATCGCCTGCTCCGACACCGAGAAGGTCTCGGCGACGAAGGGGAGGCCGTTGTCGGCGAAGGGCAGGTTGACGACCTCGTAGCCCTCGGCCGCGACCGTGATGGCCTCGTTCGTCAGGTAGGCGATGAAGCCGTCGACGGTGCCGTTGACGAGGACGGAGGGGTCGTACTCGACGGGGACGACCGTGAGGTCCGACTCGGAGAGGCCGTTCGCGGCGAGCAGCGCCTGGAACAGGGAGGTGTTCGAGGCCTGGACGCCGATCTTCTTCCCGGCGAGGTCGGCCGGAGTGGCGATGTTCCCGGCGGTCTTGATCGAGAGGACCGTGAAGGGGTTCTTCTGGTAGGTCGCGCCGATGATCTTGAGCGGGGCCTCCTGCTGGGCGATCGCGGTGCCGATCGAGACGGCGTCGCTGAGCGCGACGTCCGCGCTGCCCGAGAGGAGCTCGGCCACGCCCGTCGAGGGGCCGGGGGTGAGCGTCACTCCCGCCAGGCCGGCCTCGGTGAAGTAGCCCTTCGAGTCGGCGAAGAACTCGCCCGCGAACTCCTCGTTCTTGATCCAGGAGAGCTGGACCTTGAGGGTGCCGAGGTCGCCGCCGTCCGCGGCGGACGCACCGGAGGAGTCGGAGGCGCAGGAGGCGAGGACGGAGGCGCCGCCGATCGCGAGGCCGGCGACACCCGCCAGGCGGAGGAGGCTGCGGCGGTCGAAGGCCGGGAGGGAGCGGAGGGGCGACAGGGTCAAGGGGACTCCTCGGGTGGGGATCGTCAGGGCTGCTGCGGTGGGGTGCGCGGGGTCGCGACGGGGTGCCCGTGCGGGCGCGCCAAGCCGCGCCGATCGGGTGCCTCGACGCTATCCGGGGGAGATTTCTCGGGTGTGTCCGCAGATTTCGCGGGTATTAAGGCTCTCACGGATCCGACAAGGATCCGACCAGATCGACATGATCCTCTGACGGATCGGCTGAGACCCAGTTCAGGCCCGACAGGACGGCCCCGGCCCCTCCCGCGGGCGCGGCTCAGCGCAGGCAGCCGGCGTCGCTCACCCGGCGCCGCCGGCGCGGATCAGCCGAGGTCCTTGAAGGAGAGGTCGGCGGCGGAGGCGGCATCGCGCGGAACGAGAGCGAAGCGGGTGAAGCCCGCGGCGGCCGCGCGGTCCAGCAGCGGGGTGAGGTTCTTCGCCCGGCGCTCGAGGCGCACGCGCGAGCCCCGGGCGATCAGCTCCTGCTTGAGCGCGAGCAGCAGCTCGGGCGCCGCGTCGCGCTCGTGGACGAGGACGACGGCGTCGGGGCGCTCGACGACGGCACCGCCGATCAGCTCGACGATCCGCTCGAAGCCGATCGAGAAGCCGCAGGCCGGCACGTCCTGACCGAGGAAGCGGCCGATCATCCCGTCGTACCGCCCGCCTCCGCCGACCGAGGAGCCCGAGGACGGGTGCGCGATCTCGAAGATCGTGCCGGTGTAGTAGCCCATGCCCCGCACGAGCGTCGGGTCGAAGCGGAGCGAGACGCCGGCGGGCAGCGAGCGCAGCGACCGGGCCAGGGTCTCGAGCGCGAGCACCGCCTCCGGGTCGATGCCCTCGGGCAGCACGTCGAGGATCGCGGACTGCTCGAGCGCCACTCCCCCGGCGGCGACCGCCTCCTCGATCCGCGCGAGGTAGCCCCCGAGGACCGCGGCCGCGTCCGGCCCGTCGGCCTCCAGCTCGGCGACGACTCCGGCGGCGCCGATCTTGTCGAGCTTGTCGATCGAGATCAGCGCCGGGCCGAAGCGCTCGGGGGCGAAGCCGCAGTGCTCGAGGATTCCGGTGAGGATGCGGCGGTCGTTGATGCGGATGGTGCAGTCCTGGAGGCCCAGCGCGTCGAGTGCCGCCGCGGTCGCGGTGATGAGCTCGACCTCGGCCAGCTGCCCGGGCTCGCCGATGATGTCGATGTCGCACTGCACGAACTGGCGGTACCGCCCCTTCTGCGGGCGCTCGGCGCGCCACACCGGCGCGATCTGCACCGAGCGGAAGACGGCCGGCAGCTCGGCGCGGTGGGAGGCGTAGAAGCGGGCGAGCGGCACCGTGAGGTCGAAGCGCAGGCCGAGGTCGGCGAGGGCGGACGCGTCGTCGACCGCCGCCAGGTCGTCGCGGGTGAGCCCGCGGCGCAGGACGCTGAAGGCGAGCTTCTCGTTGTCGCCGCCGAGCCCGGAGTGGAGGCGGTCGAAGTCCTCGACCACGGGCGTCTCGATCTCGTCGAACCCGTGGGAGGCGTACACGCGGCGGATGACGCCGAGCGCGTGCTCGCGCTTCGCCTTGTCGGCGGGGAGGAAGTCGCGCATGCCGCGGGGCGGGGTGATCGGGGAGGCCATGACGGCGATTCTCCCAGATCGGCCGGGGCGGGCCCGCGGGCGCCTCAGTCCGCGCGCCGCTCCTGCTCCACCGCGCGGATCTCGTCCTGCAGGTCGCGCGTCGCGGTGCGGAGCGCACGCTCGGCGTCGAGCCCCTGGGCGCGGGCGGAGGCGACGATGGCCAGCAGCAGCGGGCCGAGGTCCTCCTCCGACTCGATGGGAAGCGGGCCCTGGCCGGCGTCCACGACGCCCAGCGAGGTCGCCTTGCCGATCACCTTGTCGGCGAGCGCGAGGGCCGGCATGCCCTGCGGGATCCCGTCGAGCACGCTCGTGCGGTGCGGCTTCTCGGTGCGCTTGAGCTCGTCCCACACCGCGATGACGTCGTCGGCCGTCTCGGCCGTGGCGTCGCCGAACACGTGCGGGTGGCGGCCGATCATCTTGGCGTTCATGTGCGCCGCGACGTCCTCGATGGTGAAGGGCTCGGCGCTCTCGGCGGCCAGGTCGGCGTGGAAGAGCACCTGGTAGAGGACGTCGCCGAGCTCCTCGATCAGGTCGGCCCGGTCCCCCGCCTCGATGGCGTCGACGAGCTCGTGCGACTCCTCGATCAGGTAGCGCACGAGCGACTCGTGGGTCTGCTCGGCGTCCCACGGGCAGCCGCCCGGGGCGCGGAGGACGTGGACGGTGCGGATGAGCTCGTCGAGCCGGGGATGCGCGGTCACACCGCCATCCTCGCATCCGGTCCGGCCGCCTCCGCGGACATCCGGGCGGCGCGGGCGCCCGGGAGCCTCAGGCCCGCGCGAGACGCCGCCGCGCGACGAGGAGGCAGCCGCCGGCGACGAGCGGCACCGCGGCGAGGAGCCCGGGTGACGCCGCGACGGACACCGCGGTCGAGGCGCTGACCAGTGCAGCCGCCAGGTTCCAGAGGACCACCGCGACTCCCGCGCCGTCCCCGATCGGGAGCGGCACCGGGCTGAGCAGCTGCGGCGGCAGCGGACCCCGGGTCGCGTCCATCGCCCGCGCGGCGACGGCGGCGACGGCGGTCGCGGCGGCCACCGGCACCGCCGCGCCCGGGAGCAGCAGCGAGGCGGCGAGGGCGCCGAGCATCGCGACTCCGACCGCGAGCACCAGCGGGAGGACGGCGTGCAGGAGGAGCAGCTCGAACGGGCCGGGCGCGAGGAGCGCCGGCTGTCCCGCGGTCGCGGCGGCGTGGCGGAAGCCGTCGCTCCAGACGCCGGCGCCGAGGTAGGCGAGCACGCCCGCCGCGGCGGCCGGGAGCGCGAGGAGGGAGGACGGCACGACCGCGGCGAGCACGGCGGCGGCGCCGGCGGCGGCCAGCGCGACGACCGCGACCGCCGAGCGTCCGGGAGTGCGCAGCGCGCCGATCGCGTCGCGCACCGGCACCGCGAGAGCGAACGGGGAGAGGCGGACCGCTCGGAGCCCCCGCCCGACCGCCGGGAGGGCGCGGTACCCGTCGAGCGACTCGGCGAGGTCGCCCGTCGCTCCGAGCCGGGCGGTCGCCGACCACTGCCGGGCCTGGGCGAGGAGCCGAGATCCGCGCGCGGCGTCGAGCAGCCGGGGCGCCGCGGCCAGGACGACCGCGGCCGACGCGAGCAGCACGGTCGCGGCGCGCACCTCCTCCGCTCCGCTCACGGCCGAGGCGAGGAGGCCGCCCGGCGTGGGCGCACCGGGCAGGAGGGCCCCGAGGACCGCGAGGGAGACGAGGAGGCCCGCCGCGAGCGCGGGGAGGCGCGAGGGCAGGCACTGACCGGCGAGCCAGGCGACGGCGAGGAGGCCGGCGAACGCGGCGCCGCCGACGACGGCCGCGAGGAGCGGCGCGGAGGCGGCGAGGGCGAGGAGCGACGCGACGGCGGAGCAGCACGCCACGAGACCGGCCGACGCCCGGACCACGGGCAGGCGGAGCACCGCCCAGCGGCGCAGATCGGTCGCGAGCAGCACGGCCGTGGTGTGCGGCTCGCCCACCGCGGGTCCGCGCACCCGACCCAGGAGCACGGCGGCGGGCAGGGCGAGACCCGCGGCGAGGGCGATCAGCGGCTCCGGCGCGGCTCCCGCCTCGGCGGCGAGGAGCGCGAGGGCCCGGGCGACGGGGAGGACGACGACGAGGACGGTCATCGCGGCGAGGTAGCCCGCGTAGGCGCGCGGACTCGGCGGAGCCGCGGCGCGGTGCCGGTGCAGAGCCCGCACCTCGGCGACGCGAGCCCTCTCCGCGCGCGTCACGCCCGCTCCAGCTCGACGACCCGCGCGCCCAGACCCTGGATCAGCACAGGGCTGTGGGTCGCGACGACGAGTGCCCGGGACGCGGCTGCGCGCCGCAGGACTTCCGCCACCAGCGGCACCCGCTCGACGTCGAGCCGCTGCTCCGGCTCGTCGAGCAGCAGCACCGCCGAGGGCCGGGCTAGCACGAGCGCGAGGGAGAACAGCTGCGTCTGCCCGGAGGAGAGCTCGTGCGGGAAGCGGCGGGCGAGCGGAGCGAGCGCGAGCGCGTCGAGACCTGCCGCGGCCTCGCGGCGGGCGTCGGCGACCGGCGCGCCCCACGAGACGGCCACCATCGCGAGGTGCTCCTCGAGGGTCAGGTCCCGCTCGAAGGGCGGGGTGCCGATCAGGGCGGCGACGGCGCGGCGGTGGGCGGCGGAGCGCTCCTCCGGGGCGCGCCCGGCCACCGCCACGACTCCCTCGCTCGGAGCGGTGAGGCCGGCGATCACCCGCAGGAGCGTGGTTTTGCCGGTGCCGTTGCGGCCCGTCACCGCGACGCGCTCCCCCGCCTCCGCCTCGAGCGAGCACGGGGCGAGCAGCTCGACCCCCGAGGCGCGGACCGCGACCCCGCGGACGGCGACCAGCGGGCCGGCGAGCGGCTCCGGCTCTCGAGGACGTCGGGCGGCGAGGAGCGGCATGCCCTCCATCCTGCCAGCGGGCCCTCCCGCAGCGGCGACGGCCGCCGGAGCGGGGCGGCGCGCCTCCGGGGAGCGCCGCCCCGAGGACCTCAGACGGTGACCGGCTCCGGGAACAGCGAGTCCAGGAGCGACGCCACCCACTGGATGAGCGCCCGGTCGCCGAGCGGGACGCCGTCGAGCACGGGCATCGGCACGACGACCGCGTCGGCCTGCTGCAGGTACTTCGCGGTCGGGTACATCCGGCGCAGGCGCACCTGGATCGAGTCGGGCAGATGAGCGGGAGCCACGCGGACGTTCGAGCCCATCGCGACCACGTCGCTCAGGCCCGCCTTCTGTGCGCGCATCCGCAGCCTCGACACCAGGATGAGGTTCTCGACCGCCTCGGGCAGCTCGCCGTAGCGGTCGGTCAGCTCCTCGACCACGAGGTCGATGCTCCCCTCCTTCGCCGTCGGCGACGACGCGGCCGACAGCTTCTGGTACGCCTCCAGGCGCAGCCGCTCGCTGTCGACGTACTCCTCCGGGATGCGCGCGTCGACGGGCAGCTCGAGCCGCAGCTCCGTCTGCCCCTCGGCGACCTCGCCGCGGAAGGTGTCGACGGCCTCGCCGATCATCCGCAGGTAGAGGTCGAATCCCACGCCCTGGATGTGCCCGGACTGCTCGCCGCCGAGGAGGTTGCCCGCACCGCGGATCTCGAGGTCCTTCAGCGCGATCTGCATGCCGCCGCCGAGGTCCGAGTTGGCGGCCAGGGTCTGCAGCCGGTCGTGCGCGGTCTCGCTCAGCGGCTTCGTCTCGTCGTAGAGGAGGTAGGCGTAGGCGCGCTCGCGGCCGCGGCCGACCCGCCCGCGCAGCTGGTGCAGCTGCGAGAGACCGTACTTGTCGGCGCGGTCGACGATCAGCGTGTTGGCGTTCGGGATGTCGAGGCCGGTCTCGACGATCGTCGTCGACACCAGGACGTCGAACTTGCGCTCCCAGAAGTCGACGATGATCCGCTCGAGCTGCGACTCGCTGAGCTTGCCGTGCGCGACCGCGATCCGCGCCTCGGGAACCAGCTCGGCGAGCTGCGAGGCGACGCGGTTGATCGTCGAGACGCGGTTGTGCACGAAGAACACCTGGCCCTCGCGCAGGAGCTCCCGGCGGATCGCGGCCGACACCTGCTTCTCGGAGTAGGGGCCGACGAAGGTGAGGATCGGGTGGCGCTCCTCCGGCGGGGTCGCGAGGGTCGACATCTCGCGGATGCCGGTCACCGCCATCTCGAGCGTCCGCGGGATGGGCGTGGCGCTCATCGAGAGGATGTCGACGTTCTTCTTCAGCGCCTTGAGCTTGTCCTTGTGCTCGACGCCGAAGCGCTGCTCCTCGTCGATCACGAGCAGGCCGAGGTCCTTGAAGACGATGTTGTCGCTGAGGAGCCGGTGGGTCGCGATGACCATGTCGACGGTGCCGTCGGCCAGGCCCTCGATCGTCTCCTTCGACTCCTTCGCGCTCTGGAACCGGCTGAGCGCCCGCAGGTGGACGGGGAAGCCGGCGAAGCGCTCCTGGAACGTCTCGAGGTGCTGGCGGACGAGCAGCGTGGTCGGCACGAGCATCGCGACCTGCTTCCCGTCCTGGATCGCCTTGAACGCGGCGCGCACGGCGACCTCGGTCTTGCCGAAGCCGACGTCGCCCGAGAGCAGGCGGTCCATCGGGATCGGCCGCTCCATGTCGGCCTTGACCTCGTCGATGACGGTGAGCTGGTCGGGGGTCTCGGCGAACGGGAACGCCTCCTCCAGCTCGCGCTGCCAGGGGGTGTCCGGCGGGAACGCGTGCCCGCGGGAGGCCATCCGGGCGGAGTAGAGCTTCACGAGCTCGACCGCGATGTCGCGGACCGCGCGGCGGGCCTTGCTCTTGGCCTGCGCCCAGTCGCTCCCGCCCATCTTGCTCAGCGCCGGAGCCTCGCCGCCGACGTAGCGGGAGAGCAGGTCGAGCTGGTCCGTGGGGACGAGCAGCTTGTCGCCGGGGAAGCCGCGCTTGCTGGGGGCGTACTCGAGCACCAGGTACTCGCGGCGCGTCTTGATCGCGTTGCGGCCCCCGCTGGAGACCTCGCGCTGAGAGAGCTCCACGAACCGGCCGATGCCGTGGGTGGCGTGCACCACGAAGTCGCCGGGCGTGAGCTGCAGCGGGTCGACGACGTTCTTGCGGCGCGAGGCGAGCTTCTTCACCGCTCGGGAGTCGTAGCCGACGGTGCGGCCGTAGAACTCCGTGTCGGTGAGCAGGGCGAGCTTCGCCTCCTCCACCTCGAAGCCGTGATCGACGGAGGCCTGGACCACGTAGGCCAGACCCGTCTCGAGCCCGGCGGGGAGGTCGGCGACGATGCGGGCGGCGACCTCGTGCTCGGCGAGGACCTGGTCGGTGCGCTCGACCGTGCCGGTGCCGGGCGCGGTCAGGACCACGGTCCAGCCGTCGGCCAGGCGCGCGCGGACGTGGGCGAGGGCGCCCTCGACGCTCGCTCCGAATCCGGGGACCGGCTCGCCCTCGACGCGGACGGCGAGGATCTCGTCGATCCCGAGCTCCTCCGGCAGCACCTCGGCCTCGCCCGCGGCGGGGCCCTGGCGGAACGTGCTCATCGTCCACCAGGGGTGGTCGGGAGCGTCGGCGCCCGGGGCGCTGAGCTTCACGGAGTCGCGGAGCGCGCCGAGCGAGATGAACTCGCCCGAGGCGAGGTCGATGGGGGCCTCGGCGCCGGCGGTCGCCGCGCTCCAGGCCGCCTGCAGGAACTCGCGGTTCGTCTCGGCGAGGCTGATCGCCCGCGTCGCCACGCGCTCGGGGGCGAGGACCGCGACGGCCGCCCCCGCGGGCAGGTAGTGCGAGATCGGGACCAGCCGCTCCAGCAACGCGGGGGCGAGCGACTCCATGCCCTCGACCGGGATGCCCTCGGCGATCTTCGCGAGCATCGCCGACAGGCTCGGGAACTCGTGCAGCATCTCGCGGGCCCGCTGCCTCACCGCGGGCACCAGCAGCAGCTCGCGGCTCGGCGGGAGGACCACCGAGTCGGCCTCGCCCGGGAGCGAGCGCTGATCGGCCACGGAGAAGCCGCGGATGGAGTCGACCTCGTCGCCGAAGAAGTCCACTCGGCTCGGATGCTCGGCCACCGCGGGGAAGACGTCGAGGATGCCGCCGCGCACGGCGAACTCGCCGCGGCGCGTGACCATGTCGACCCGGGCGTAGGCCAGGTCGACCAGCTCGGAGGAGATGCGGCCGAGGTCGTAGCCGCGGGCGCCCTTCACGAGTCGGATCGGCTCGATGTCGGCGAGGTTGTCGGCGACCGGCTGCAGCGCCGCGCGCACGGAGGCGACCACCACGAGGGGCCGCTCGCCGGACCACTGCTTCATCCGCCGCAGCGCGTCCAGGCGCCGCCCCACGATCTCGGCGCTCGGGCTGAGGCGCTCGTGCGGCAGCGTCTCCCACGCGGGGAACTCGACGACGTCCGCGTCCGGCAGCATGCAGCCGAGGGAGGCGCGCACGTTCTCGGAGTCGCGGCCCGTGGCCGTGACCACCAGCGCCGCCTGCGGGCGTCCCGCCTCCGCGCGCCTCTCGATCAGGCCCGCGAGCAGGGGGACCCGGAGGCCGTCGGCCACCGAGAAGTCGGCGTCCCGCACCGCGTACGCGAGAGCATCGTCGAACGTGGAGGCGCGCGACAGCGCCGAGATGATCTCGTTGAGGGGCACGGGTCCAGTTTACGGCCGCCCCGCGGGCCGACCGCCGAGGGAGCCCCGAACCGTCGAGGGAGCCCGGGGCTGCGGTCTCCCTCGCCGGTTCGGGGCTCCCTCGGTGGAGGGCGGGTCAGGCGCTGGTGTGGAACTTCAGCTGGGCGGCGGAGAGGCCGGAGTCGGCGATGAGCTCGACGGCGTCGGCGGCGTCCGAGACCAGGATCTGGAGCGCCTCGCGCTCCGGGCCGGCGAAGTCCTTCAGCACGAAGTCGGCGGCCTGCTGGCGGCCCGGCGGGCGGCCGATGCCGACCCGCACGCGCAGGAACTCGGCTCCTCCGGTCGCCGCGAGGATGTCGCGGATGCCGTTGTGCCCTCCGTGACCGCCGCCCTGCTTGAGGCGCAGGGTGTCGAAGGGGATGTCGAGCTCGTCGTGCACGACGATCAGGTGCGCCGGGTCGACCGAGTAGAAGTCGAGCAGCTGCGCCGTCGGCCCGCCGGAGAGGTTCATGAAGCTGTTGGGCTTGCCCAGCACGAGCTTCGGCCCGCCCGGGCGGAGGAAGCCCTCGGCGACCACGGCGTTGGCGCGGTTGTGCCGGCGGAACGAGCCGCCGATCCGCGTCGCGAGCTCGTCGAGCACCATCTGGCCGACGTTGTGCCGGTTGCGCGCGTACTGCGCGCCCGGGTTGCCCAGTCCGACGACCAGCCAGGTGTCACCCATGTCGTTCCTCTTCCTCGGGGACGGCGGAGGGGCTCCCCCGCCGGACGCGGAACGGGCCCGCCGCGGCTGCGAGCGGGCCCGTTCCCGGGGTGGTGCGGACTACTCCGCGGTCTCGGCGACGACGTCGCCCGAGGCCGGGGTCTCGTCGTCCTCGCCCAGGTCCTGCTCGACCTCGGCGGTGACGTTGACGATGAGCACCTCGGCGTCGGTGACCAGCGTGGCGCCCTCGGGGAGCGTGACGTCGGCGGCGGTGATCTGCGTGCCGGCCTCGAGGCCCTCGACGGAGACGACGATGTTCTGCGGGATGCGCGTGGCGTCGACCTCGAGCGAGAGGGTGTTCGACTCGATCGAGACGAGGGTGCCGGGAGCGGCGTCGCCCTCGACGTGCACGGGGATGTCCACCTCGACCTTCTCGCCCTTGTTGATGACGACGAGGTCGATGTGCTCGATGATCTGGCGCACCGGGTCGCGCTGGATGTCCTTCACCAGGGTGGTCTGCGCGGCGCCCTCGATGTCGAGCTCGAGGATCGCGTTCGCCTTGCGGGTGAGCAGGAGCACCTGGTGGCCCGGGAGGGTGAGGTGCTGGGGCTCGGTGCCGTGGCCGTAGAGGACCGCGGGGATCTTGTCCTGCGCGCGGATCTTGCGGGCGGCGCCCTTGCCGAACGAGGTGCGGACCTCGACGACGACCTTGTTGGTCAGTTCAGCCATGATGTTCTCCTTGGGCGGCGCGCACGCCACCGGATCGGGTCGTGGCCTGCGGCCACGGACGGTTTGTCGACTCGAACGCATGTCAGCGTGAGGAGAAGTCCGTGGCGCCCCGTGGGGGCCTCGCCTGCTTCCACCGCGTCGATCACGGATGCACGTGCATCCCTCGCCGAAGTTCAGCTGCCGATCCTACCCGGCATCGCGGCCGCCCGCCAGCAGGCGGTCGCGCCGCCGGACTCGGAGCCGGACGTCCAGGCGGACCGCCTACCGTGCGGGTATGACGAGCGACGACTTCGGCTCCTACGTCGAGAAGAACGGCTTCCACCGCGACACGAACTACATCCCGACGCGGATCACCGCCGACGGCCGCGACGGGTACCCGGTGGAGGCCGGGCGCTACCGCCTCGTCGTCTCCCGCGCCTGCCCGTGGGCGAACCGCGCCGTGATCGTGCGGCGCCTGCTCGGGCTCGAGGACGCCCTCTCGATGGGCATCTGCGGGCCCACCCACGACAAGCGCAGCTGGACCTTCGACCTCGATCCGGGCGGGGTCGACCCGGTGCTGGGCATCCCCCGCCTCCAGGACGCGTTCTTCGCCCGCTTCCCCGACTACCCGCGCGGGATCACCGTCCCGGCCCTCGTGGACATCCCGAGCGGCCAGGTCGTCACCAACGACTACCCGGTGATGACGCTCGACTTCTCCACCGAGTGGACCGCGTTCCACCGCGACGGCGCCCCCGACCTCTACCCCGAGGAGCACCGCGAGGAGATCGACGAGATCGCCGAGCTGGTCTTCCACGACGTGAACAACGGCGTCTACAAGTGCGGCTTCGCCGGCTCGCAGCGCTCCTACGACCGGGCCTACGACCGCCTCTGGGCGCGGCTGGACTGGCTGGAGGAGCGGCTGAGCACCCGCCGCTACCTGGTCGGCGACACCATCACCGAGGCGGACGTGCGGCTCTTCACGACGCTCGCCCGCTTCGACGCCGTCTACTACAGCCACTTCAAGGCCAACCGGAACCTGCTGTCGGCGATGCCCGCGCTCTGGGGCTACGCCCGCGACCTCTTCGCCACTCCGGGGTTCGGCGACACGATCGACTTCACCCACATCAAGTCGCACTACTACGAGGTGCAGCGGGACATCAATCCGACCGGCGTCGTCCCCAAGGGCCCGGACCTCTCCGGCTGGCTCGTCCCCTCGCGCCGCGAGGAGCTCGGCGGCCGCCCGTTCGGCGACGGCACTCCCCCGCCGCCGCCGATCCCGTCGGAGCGCGTCCCCCTCGGCCACGGCGCCTGACCGGCTCCGGTCGCGGTCGTCGCGGCGCGCGCAAGACCGTGCGCGCGCCGCACGACCGATGTGCAGCCGGGAGACGGCTCGGACCCGGGCTCCCCGGAGCGACCCGGGGCTAGCCTGGGCTCGCCCCTGAACGCGAACGTCGAGGAGAACCGTGTCTGACAAGCCCACCGCCACAGCCAACATCGGAGTCGTCGGTCTGGCGGTGATGGGCTCGAACCTCGCCCGCAACCTCGCCAGCCGCGAGGGCAACACGGTCGCGGTGTTCAACCGCTCCTACGGCCGCACCGAGACCCTCATCACGGAGCACCCGGAGGCGGGCTTCGTCGCGTCCGAGACCATCGAGGACTTCGCCGCCTCGCTCGCCATCCCGCGCACCGCGATCATCATGGTCCAGGCCGGCCGCGGCACCGACGCCGTGATCGAGCAGCTGACGAAGGTCTTCGAGCCCGGCGACATCATCGTCGACGGCGGCAACGCGCTCTTCACCGACACCATCCGCCGCGAGAAGGCCGTCCGCGAGACCGGCATCCACTTCGTCGGCACCGGCATCTCCGGCGGCGAGGAGGGCGCGCTCAAGGGCCCGTCGATCATGCCCGGCGGCTCGGTCGAGTCCTACAGGACCCTCGGCCCGATCCTCTCGTCGATCGCCGCGGTCGCCGAGGGCGAGCCCTGCGTCACCCACATCGGCACCGACGGCGCCGGCCACTTCGTCAAGATGATCCACAACGGCATCGAGTACGCCGACATGCAGCTCATCGCCGAGGCGTACGACCTGCTCCGCACCGTCGGCGGACACGAGCCCGCCGCCATCGCCGAGGTCTTCGACGCCTGGAACAAGGGCGACCTCGAGTCATACCTCATCGAGATCACCGCCGAGGTGCTCCGCCAGGTCGACGCCGACACCGGCAACCCCTTCATCGACGTCGTCCTCGACCAGGCCGGCTCGAAGGGCACCGGCGTCTGGACCGTGCAGAACGCGCTCGACCTCGGCGTCCCCGTCGGCGGCATCGCCGAGGCCGTCTTCGCCCGTGCCGTGTCCTCCCACCCCGAGCAGCGCGAGGCCGTGCAGGCCCGCGTCACCTCGCGCCCGACCCCGGTCGAGAAGTACGAGGGCTTCGAGGACGACGTGCGCGCCGCGCTTTACGCCTCCAAGGTCGTCGCCTACTCGCAGGGCTTCGACGCGATCATCGCCGGGGCCGAGAAGTACGGCTGGGAGATCGACAAGGGAGCGGTCGCCAAGATCTGGCGCGCGGGCTGCATCATCCGCGCCCAGTTCCTCAACCGCATCGTCGACGCCTACGACGAGAACGCCGGCATCACGACTCTCCTCGAGGACCCGTACTTCGCCGAGGCCGTCGCCAACGGCGAGGCCGCCTGGCGCCGCATCGTCTCGACCGCCGCGCTCTCGGGCGTGCCGATCCCCGGCTTCGGCGCCGCGCTGTCGTACTACGACTCGCTCGCCTCCAAGCGCCTCCCGGCCGCTCTCGTGCAGGGCCAGCGCGATTTCTTCGGAGCGCACACCTACAAGCGCGTCGACAAGGAGGGCACCTTCCACACACTGTGGTCGGGCGACCGCACCGAGGTCGAGCAGGACCCCTCCACGCACTGACCCGCGTCGCACGGGAAGGCGCCCCCGCCTGCAGGATCCTCGGGCGGGGCGCCTTGCTCGTCGCGGAGGGAGCTCCCCCGTCGTCAGCGGAGCCGGGCGGTGGCGTCCGGCTCCTCGAGCGGGCGCTCGACGCCCGGGCCGGCTGACCCCTCAGCTCCGGAACGCCCGCGCGATCAGGAGCGCCGCCAGGAGCACCGCTGCGGCGGCCGCCGTGGCAGCCGGGAGGGCGAGCAGGAGCAGCAGCGAGACCGCGGCCGACGCGAGGGCCGGGCCGCTCGCCCCGGCAGCTCCGTGGTCGAGGCGCCGCACGATGGTCGCCACCAGCAGGGCGGCCACGGCGAAGGCGAGCAGCGCGTCGGCGTCGAGGATCACGACCGCGAGCACGGCGACCAGGCAGAGGACCAGCTGGGCCGCCGCGGGCACGCCGGTCCTGCGGTTCCTGGCGGCGAGCACCGCCGGCATCTCCCCTGCGTCGGCGAGACGCACGAGGGCGCGCGCATCCCTCCTCCCGAGGTCGAGGAGCGCGAGCAGGACCGCGATCACAGCGGCGGCCCCGACGAGCCCGGACGCGGGCGTGCCCCGGGTGACAGCGCTCAGGGGGGTCTCCGAGGACGCGAGGACCTCGGGACCGGCCGCCAGGAGCAGACCGGTGGCGAGCGCGGCGGCGGCCGCCGTGGCGATCCCGATGCGCAGCAGGGCTGGGCGGAGAGCCGTCACCGCGCCGGAGCGGGAGGTCGGCAGGAGGATCAGGAGCAGGGCCGCGGCGGTGCCGGCTCCCAGCGGCCCTCCGTCGCGCAGCGGGTCGAGCGGCGCGGGGTCCGGAGGAGACACCAGCACGATCACGGCGGCGGCGGCCAGCAGGACGACGACCGCACCGACGAGGAGCAGGACCGGGCGAGCGGGGAGGCGCCCGCCGCGCAGGCCGAAGAGCGCGACGGCCACGAGCAGCAGGACGGCCAGGGGCCGGGCCGCTCCCCCGAGGACCGACTGGGCCGCGGTCAGGGCCAGCGCGGCCGAGGCGAAGGCGCGCCCGACGATCCCGAGCCACTCGGAGGAGGGGCCGTCGTGGACGGTGCGCCCGGCGTCGGCGACGGCGCTCAGGGCCGCGGCGGCCGCAGCGACGGCGAGCCCGAGGAGCAGCCACCAGCCCGCTGCGGCGGCGGCCGGCGACCAGACCAGGAAGACCGCCGCCAGGGCGAGGGTCGCATCCGAACGCTGGGGCACGGCCTCACCCTAGGCGGTGGAGCCGGGGCGGGACCCGGGTGCGCTGTGCAGGGCGCACCCGGGGCGCGGGGTCCTACGCGTCGCCGTCGAACATCGACGTCACGGAGCCGTCGTCGAAGACCTCGTGGATGGCGCGGGCCAGCAGCGGAGCGATGGGCAGGATCGTCAGGCGGTCCCACGTCTTCTCCGCCGGCAGCGGCAGGGTGTCGGTGACGACGACCGAGTCGATGAACTCGGAGCTCAGGAGCTCGACCGCCGGATCCGAGAAGACGGCGTGGGTGGCCGCGACGACCACGCCGATCGCGCCCGCCTTCTTCAGCGCCTCGGCCGCCTTCGCGATGGTGCGCCCGGTGTCGATGAGGTCGTCGACGAGGAGGCAGACGCGGCCCTTCACCTCGCCGACGATCTCGTGGACGGAGACCTGGTTGGCGACCTTCGGGTCGCGGCGCTTGTGGATGATCGCCAGCGGGACGCCGAGCTTGTCGCTCCAGATGTCGGCGACGCGGACGCGGCCCATGTCGGGCGAGACGATGGTGAGGGTCGAGGGGTCGAGCTTCTCGCGGAAGTGCTCGAGCAGCACCGGCATCGCGAAGAGGTGGTCGACGGGGCCGTCGAAGAAGCCCTGGATCTGCGCCGCGTGCAGGTCGACCGACATGATCCGGTCGGCTCCCGCCGCCTTGAAGAGGTCCGCGACGAGGCGGGCCGAGATCGGCTCGCGGCCGCGGCCCTTCTTGTCCTGGCGCGCGTAGGGGTAGAAGGGGGCGACCACGGTGATCCGCTTGGCGGAGGCGCGCTTGAGCGCGTCGACCATGATCAGCTGCTCCATCAGCCACTCGTTGATCGGGGACGTGTGCGACTGGAGGACGAACACGTCGCCTCCGCGGACCGACTCGCCGTAGCGGACGTAGAGCTCGCCGTTGGCGAAGGTGCGCCCCTCGGTCGTGACGAGCTCGGTCCCGAGCTCGGCGGCGACCGCCTCCGCCAGTGCCGGATGCGCCCTCCCCGAGACGAGGACCAGGCTCTTCTTGTTGCTGGCGGTGATGCCGGTCACTGTGCTCCGCTTCCTCCGGTGGGCGCCTGGTCGGATCCGGTGGGATCCGACGCCAGGGCCGCCTCGGCGGCGTCGGCCGCTGCGGTGCCCGGACGGTGGGTCTGCACCCACCCGGCCATGTTGCGCTGCGGAGCGACGGTGATCCCGAGGGCTCCGGCGGGGATGTCCTTGCGGATGACCGTGCCGGCGCCCGTGTACGCTCCGTCACCGATTCTAACGGGGGCGACGAAGACGTTGTGCGACCCCGCACGCACGTGCGAGCCCACCACGGAGGACGCCTTGCTCACCCCGTCGTAGTTGGCGAAGATCGAGCCGGCGCCGATGTTCGACTCCTCGCCGATGACCGCGTCGCCGACGTAGGAGAGGTGCGGGACCTTCGATCCCTCGCCGATGACGGCGTTCTTGGTCTCGACGTAGGTGCCGATCTTGCCGCGGGCGCCGAGCACGGTGCCGGGGCGGAGGAACGAGAACGGGCCGACCTGGGCCTTCGCGCCGATGACGGCGAGCGTCGCGTCGGAGCGCTTCACGACCGCGTCCTCGCCGACCTCGCAGGAGTCGAGCGTGGTGTCCGGGCCGATGACCGCACCGGTGGCGATGACCGTCGGCCCCTTGATCTGCGTGCCCGGGAGGATCTCGACGTCCGGGGCGAGGACCGCGTCCACGTCGATCCAGGTCGTCGCCGGGTCCTGGATCGTGACGCCCTCGAGCTGCCAGCGGCGCACGATGCGCGCGTTGAGCTCGAGCGCCGCGTCGGCGAGCTGGGCGCGGTCGTTGATCCCGGCCACGAGCCAGCGGTCCTGCACGGGGACGGCCTCGATCGCGCGGCCGGCGGCCTTGAGCGCGGCGGCGGCGTCGGTGAGGTACTTCTCCCGCTGGGCGTTCTCGGTGCCGATCGCGCCGATGACCGAGCGGAGCGCGGCGGCGTCGAAGGCGTAGACGCCGGCGTTGATCTCGGTGAGGTCGAGCTCGTCGGGGCTCGCGTCCTTCTGCTCGACGATGGAGGCGAAGGCTCCGTCGCCGCCGCGGACGATCCGGCCGAAGCCGGTCGGGTCCTCGAGCACGCAGGAGAGCATGGTGAGCGCGTTCGCCGCGGCGAGGTGCTCGTCGAGCAGGCGGCGGAGGGTCGGCGCGTCCAGCAGCGGGACGTCGGCGCTCAGCACGACGACCGTGCCGGCGAAGGACTCCGGGAGCGCCGCGAGGCCCTGCTCGACCGCGCGGCCGGTGCCGGGCGTCTCGTCCTGGTCCACCACCAGCGCGGAGGGGGTGTGCTCGAGGACGGCCTCGGCGACCCGGTCGCGCTCGTGGCGCACCACGGTGACGACGTGCGCCGCGTCGAGCGAGGCGGCCGTGTCGAGCACGTGCCCGAGCAGCGGCCTCCCGGCGAGGCGGTGCAGGACCTTCGGGGTGCGGGACTTCATGCGGGTGCCCTGGCCTGCCGCCAGGATCACGACGGCGAGCGTGCTGTCTGCCATGTTCTTCGCGTTCTCCTCCGTGAGCGCACCGTCCTGGTGCCGCTCCGCCACCAGGATTCGAACCTGGACCGGACAGCTCCAAAGGCTGCCGTGCTGCCGTTACACCATGGCGGACCGCGCGATCGCGCGCCGTCCATCCTGCCACCCCCGCGCCCCCGGCCCCGCCTCGGGCGCGGGCGGCCGCCGCTCGGGCGGACGACGGCGGCCCGGGAGGCCCCCGCCTCCCGGCCCGTCCGCCTCCCGGCATCCCCCGAGCCGCCCAGCCGCCACAATGGACGGGTGAGTGCGAATGACGAGGTCGACGGGATCGTCGACGCCTGGGTCCGGGAGCGGCCCGATCTCGATTTCACGCCGCTCCAGGTCTTCTCGCGGATGCGCCGACTGGCCAAGCAGCTCGAGCGGGCGCGCGGGAGCGCCTTCGGCCGCTCGGAGCTCGAGACGTGGGAGTTCGACGTGCTCTCCGCGCTGCGGCGCGCGGGCGCGCCCTACCGGATGAGCCCCAAGCAGCTCCTCCAGGCCACCATGGTCACCAGCGGCACCATGACGAACCGCATCGACCGCCTGGTCGAGCGCGACCTGGTCGAGCGCCTCGACGACCCGAACGACGGGCGCGGCGTGCTGGTGCAGATGACGCCGTCCGGGCTCGCGCGGGTCGACGCGGCGATCACCCGCCTGGTCGACGCGGAGCAGGAGCTGCTCGGTGCGCTCACGCACGCGCAGCAGGAGCGGCTGGCGCAGCTCCTCCGGAAGCTCTCCCTCGACTTCGGCTGAGCCGGTCGGCCCGAGCCCGCGACAGCGTCCCGCCCTCGCGGTACGGGACAACTGCCGGTGCCGCGGAGGAGAGCGGCGTCAGCCCTCGAGCTGCTCCGAGAGCTCCAGCCAGCGCAGCTCGAGCTCGGCCGTCTCGTCCTCGTAGGCTCGGAGCGAGGCGTTGAGCGCCAGGATGCCGTCGTAGTCGTCCTGGTCGTGCGTCGCCATCTTCTCGTGCACGGTCTTCGTCAGCTGCGTGAGCTTGTGCAGGCGCCGGTCGATCGCCGACACCTCCTTCTCGGCGGTGCGGCGCTCGGCCCCCGCGAGTCCTCTCGACGCCGGCGCGGCGGAGGAGGAGCCCGACGAGGCCCCCGCGGGCGCGCCCTTCTCGAGCGCGCGGCGCAGGTCGAGGTACTGCTCGACTCCGCCGGGCAGGTGGCGGAACGCGCCGTCCATCACGGCGTACTGCTGGTCGGTGACGCGCTCGAGCAGGTACCGGTCGTGCGAGACGACGAGGAGGGTGCCCGGCCAGGAGTCGAGCAGGTCCTCGATCGCGGCGAGCATGTCGGTGTCGAGGTCGTTGGTCGGCTCGTCGAGGATCAGCACGTTGGGCTCGCTGAGCAGGATGAGCAGGAGCTGGAGTCTCCGGCGCTGACCGCCCGAGAGGTCCTTCACCGGCGTCGAGAGCTGCGCGCTCGAGAAGCCGAGCCGCTCGAGCAGCTGGCCCGGGGTCATCTCCTTGCCGCCGATGGAGTAGCTGGTGCGCTGCTCCGCGATGATCTCGCGGACGGGCCGGTGCTGGACACCGGTCAGCTCGCGCAGCTGCTGGTCGAGGATCGCGACGCGCACGGTGGTGCCGCGCTTCACCCGGCCGCTCGTCGGCTCCACGCTGCCCGCGACCAGGCCGAGGAGGGTCGACTTGCCGGCGCCGTTCACGCCGAGGATGCCGGTGCGCTCGCCGGGCGCGATCCGCCACTCGATGCGGTTGAGGACGGTCCGCTCGCCGTAGCGGACGGTGACGTCGAGCAGGTCGACGACGTCCTTGCCCAGGCGGGAGACGGCGAGCTGCGAGAGCGAGACCGAGTCGCGCACCGGGGGCTCGTCCTCGATCAGCTGGTTCGCGGCGTCGATCCGGAACTTGGGCTTGGCCGTGCGGGCGGGGGCGCCGCGCCGGAGCCAGGCGAGCTCCTTCTTCATCAGGTTCTGGCGCTTGGCCTCCATGGTCGAGGCCATCCGGTCGCGCTCCACTCGCTGCAGGATGTACGCCGCGTACCCGCCCTCGAACGGCTCGACGAGACGGTCGTGCACCTCCCAGGTGGCGGTGCAGATCTCGTCGAGGAACCACCGGTCGTGGGTGACGACCGCGAGCCCGCCCGACGACGCCGCCCAGCGGCGCTTGAGGTGCTCGGCGAGCCAGGCGATGCCCTCGACGTCGAGGTGGTTGGTGGGCTCGTCGAGGAAGACGACGTCCCAGTCGCCGACGAGCAGCTTCGCGAGGGCGACCCGGCGCCGCTGCCCGCCCGAGAGGGAGCCGACCACTCCGTCCCAGGGGACGTCGCGCAGCAGGCCCGCGATCACGTCTCGGGTGCGCGCGTCGCCCGCCCACTCGTGCTCCTGGAGCCCGCCGACGACGGCCTGGGCGACGGTGAGGTCCTCATCGACCGTGTCGGCCTGGTCGAGCATCCCGAGCGTGACGCCGCGGCGGTGCGTGACGCGGCCGCTGTCCGGCTCGATGCGCTGCGCGAGCAGGCGCAGGAGGGTCGACTTGCCGTCGCCGTTGCGTCCGACGATCCCGATGCGGTCGCCCTCCTCGATCCCCAGGGAGACGTCGTCGAAGATCACGCGTGTGGGGTACTCGAGTCGCAGCGCCTCGGCGCCCAGCAGATGTGCCATAGGGATCCAGCCTAGGCGGTGCCGCCTGAGCGGTCCGCCGCGGGTCGATCACAGTGCGGCCGGGTCGCGGCCCCCGGACCTCAGCCCGCGGGTGCCGGCTCCGAGACGGACACCGAGCGGCGGTGCAGTCCCGTGGCACCGTCGGGAGCGGGCGGGCGCTCGACCGTGGTCTGCACCGTGCCGTCCGCGTCGGTGGCGCGCACGGTCACGACGTGGTCGCCGACCGTCGCGTCCCACTCGAGGACCCACTGGATCCACGTGTCCGCGGTGACCTGCTCGGCGAGGCGCGCCTCCTGCCAGGCGCCGCCGTCGATCTGCACCTCCACCTTCGCGATGCCGGTGTGCGGCGCCCAGGCGACTCCCGCCACGGCGACCGTCCCCGCCTCGACGGGCTGGCCCTGGCGCGGCACATCGATCCGCGACTCGATCTTGATCGGACCGCGCTCGGTCCAGCCGCGCGTCGACCAGTACGCCAGGTCCTCCGCGAAGGTCGTGACCTTCAGCTCGACGACCCACTTCGTCGCCGAGACGTAGCCGTACAGGCCGGGGACGACCATCCGGACGGGGAAGCCGTGCTCGACCGGGAGCGGCTCGCCGTTCATCCCGACGGCGAGCAGGCTCGCGCGGTCCTCGTCCTGCAGCACGTCGAGCGGGCTGGAGGCGGTGAAGCCGTCGATGCTCCGCGAGAGCACCATGTCGGCGCCGGCGGTCGGCCGGGCCCGGGCCAGCAGCTCGCGGATCGGGTAGCCCAGCCAGAGGGCGGTGCCGATCAGGTCGCCGCCGACCTCGTTGGACACGCAGGACAGGGTGACCAGGTGCTCCTCGAGCGGCAGCGCGAGCAGCTCGTCCCAGGTGATCTCGATCTCCTCCTCCACCATGCCGGTGATCTTCAGCGACCAGTCGGCGGGCTCGACCGACGGCACCGAGAGCGCGGTGTCGATCCGGTAGAACGAGGAGTTGGGAGTGACGTAGGAGCTGATGCCGTCGATGTCGTCGAGCACGGCGCCGGCCGGGACGGGCGCGGCGGCCGAGGCGGGAGCCGGCAGGGACACGGCCTCGCGCACGGCGGTGACGGCGGCGGAGGCGGACGTGAGGAAGCGGGCGCCGATGCCGGCGGCGACCGCGGCGACTCCGGCGATCCCGACCAGGCGGAGGAACGACCGGCGGTCCGGGGAGTCGCTCTCGCGCTCCTCCTGCCAGCCGCGGAGGCGGACGGAGGCCGAGCGCAGCACCGCGGCACCGGCCACCATGCCCACGACGCTCGGCGCCGCGTCGATCCCGGAGGCGCCCTCGCGGCTGACGGCGGCGAGCGCACCGGCGCCCGCGACGACGGCCAGCAGCAGCACGCCGAACGGCGGGCGGCGGTACTCGAGGACTCCCGCGCCGACGGCCAGCAGCGCGATCGCGAGGCCGATCGAGACCAGCAGTACGAGCTTGTCGCCGGTGCCGAAGAGCGCGATGACCGTGTCCTTCACGCCCGGGGGCACGATGTCGATGACGAAGCCGCCGACCGCGACCAGCGGACTGCCGCCGGATCCGGTGAAGACCGCGACGACCTCGGCGGCCGCGAGGGCGACGACGGCGGCCACGATCCCGGAGAGGATCGCGAAGAGGGTGGCTCGGCGGGACATGAGCGGCACTCTAAGCCACGAGGTCGGAACTTCTCTGCGGACCGTCTGTGGAGGGCGCCGGGCGCGACGCTCGCGAGCCCCGCTCCGGAGGCACCGCCTCCGCGACTAGGTCGAGAGCAGGCGAGCCCCGTGGACCGGGCCGGACACCCGCACGGCGCTCAGCCGCGCGGAGCTCAGCTCGCGCTGCAGGTCGGCCGCCGCATCGACGTCCGGAGCGAGGAACGCGACGGTCGGGCCGGACCCCGAGACGAGGCCGCCGAGCGCCCCGCGGCCCTCGCCGAGCTCGAGGATGCGGGCGAGCCCGGGCTGCAGGTGCAGCGCCGGCGCCTGGAGGTCGTTGTGCATCGCGTCGGCGAGCATGGCGGCGTCGCCGGCGCGGAGGGCCTGCAGCACGTTGGGATCGATGTCGGGGGTCGCCGAGATCGGGCGGAAGTCGTGCAGGTGGCGCTCGCGGTGCCGGTCGAGCTCGCTGTAGACCTCGGGGGTCGACAGGCCCTCCTTCGAGAGGACCAGCACCCACTCGAAGCGGCCCTTGGCGAGCGCCGGGCTCAGCTCGTCGCCTCGGCCGACCCCGATCGCGGTGCCGCCGGTGAAGGAGAAGGGGACGTCGGCGCCGAGGCTCGCGGCGATGCCGAGCAGCTGCTCCCTCGTGCAGGCCGTGCCCCAGAGCGCGTCGCAGGCGAGCAGGGTCGCGGCTGCGTCGGCCGAGCCGCCGCCCATGCCGCCGGCGATGGGGACGTTCTTCTCGATCTCGAGGTGCACGCCGCCGCGGTAGCCGGTCGCCCGGGCGAGCGCCCGAGCCGCCTTGATCGCGAGGTTGGAGCCGTCGACGGCCAGGCGGGAGGTGTCGATCGAGCCCGAGAAGGAGACCGAGAAGTCAGCCGCCTCCTCCGCGAACACGTCCTCGTAGAGGGAGAGCGACTGGAACGCGGTGGCCAGCTCGTGGTACCCGTCGTCGCGCACGGCGCCGACCTTGAGGAACACGTTGATCTTGCCTGGCGCCCGCGCGTGGACCCGGTTCGACGTCGCGCGGTGGGCCATGCATCCACGCTACAGGGTGGCGGAGGCGCCCTCGTCCGCACCCGGGGCGGGCTCCCCGTCGCCGTCCGCATCGTCCCCGTCGGTCTCCGCCGGCGACCCGTCGGGCACCGCCGCGCCGCGCACGGGGACCCGCGCCGGATCGAGCTCGCGGCCCAGGCGGACGAAGGCGGCGACGTCCAGCTCCTCGCCGCGCGCGGTCTGCGGGACGCCGGCCCGCTCGAGCGCGACGATCGCCGCGGCGCTGTCGCCGAAGAGGGTCGCGAGCGACTGGCGGAGCATCTTCCTCCGCTGCGCGAACGCCGCGTCGACGACCGCGAAGACGGCGCGGCGCAGGGTCTCGTCGCCCGGCTCCTCGCCGCGGTCGAACGCGACGAGCACGCTGTCGACGTTCGGCACCGGCCAGAAGATCTGACGCGAGACCGCGCCGCCCGTCGTCCAGGAGCCGAACCACGCCGCCTTGACGCTCGGGCCGCCGTAGACCTTGGAGCCGGGACCGGCGGCGAGCCGGTGCCCGACCTCGGACTGCACCATCACCACTCCGGACCGGATGCTGGCGAAGTGCTCGAGGAAGTGCAGGAGCACCGGCACCGAGATGTTGTACGGGAGGTTGGCGACGAGCCGGACCGGCTCCCCCGGCAGGTCGAGCACCTTCATCGCGTCGGCGTGCACGACCGCGAGATCGGCGCCCGGCGCCATCAGCTCGACGGTGCGCGGCAGCTGCTCGGCGAGGCGCCCGTCGATCTCGACGGCCACGACCTGTGCGCCCGCCTCGAGCAGGCCGAGGGTCAGCGATCCGAGGCCGGGGCCGATCTCGACGACGGTCTCCCCCGGGCGCACCCGAGCGAGCTTGACGATGCGGCGGACCGTGTTGGCGTCGTGCACGAAGTTCTGGCCGAGCTTCTTGGTCGGCGTGACGTCGAGGAGGCCGGCGAGGTCGCGGATCTCGGCCGGGCCCAGCAGGCGCGGGATCGCGGCGGCCGTCGGCTCGGCGGCGTGGCGGCCGCTCATGCGAGGGGTCCGACCGGCTCCGTCGGCTCGGAGCCGACCTCGCCGCCCCACTCGCCGTACACGGCCTCCGTGTTCGAGGCGATCGTCGCGGCCAGGTGGCCGACGTCGGTCTCGAGGGTCGCGGCCATCGAGCGCAGGGTGTGCGGGAGGAGGTAGGGCGCGTTCGGGCGGCCGCGGAAGGGCGACGGAGTGAGGTACGGCGCGTCGGTCTCGACCAGGATGAGGTGCCGAGGAGTCGCGACGAGCGCCTCCCGCAGCGGCTCGGCGTTCTTGAACGTCACAGTGCCGGCGAAGGAGAGGTACCAGCCCTCGTCCGTGCACATCCGCGCCATCTCCGCGTCCCCGGAGAAGCAGTGGAAGACGGTGCGCTCGGGGGCGCCGACGCGGCGCAGGGTCTCGATGACCTCGCGGTGCGCGTCGCGGTCGTGGATCTGCAGCGCGAGGTCGTGCTCCTTCGCGATGCGGATGTGCTCCTCGAAGGAGCGGAACTGCGCGGCGCGGCCGCTCTCGCCGGTGCGGAAGAAGTCGAGCCCGGTCTCGCCGATGGCGCGCACCCGCGGCTGCTCCGCCAGCTCGGCGATCACGGCGAGGGCGGCGTCGAGCTCGCCGCGCTGCTCCAGCTCGGGCGCCTCGTTGGGGTGGATCGCGACGGCGGCCAGCATGCGCGGCTCGCTCGCCGCCTGCTCGGCCGACCAGCGGCTCGTCTCGACGTCCGTGCCGACCTGGACGACGCCGCGGACCCCGACGGTGGAGGCCCGGTCGAGCTGCTCGCGGTGGTCGAGCGGCTCGAGGCCGTCGGCGATCTCGAGGTGCGTGTGGTTGTCGTAGACGGGGACGACGAGCGCCTCGGGCAGCGGCGGGTACGTCAGGTCGCGGCCGGACGAGGCCTCGCGGGAGCGGACGTGCTGGCTGTCGGTCATGCGCTCCAGGCTACCGGGAGGGCTCGCGCGGACCGGAGTCCCGGGTGGACGAGGGCCGAGAGGCGGCCGCTGAGGCGCCCTGAGCGGATCGGGTCAGCACCCGATCGGATCGGGACAGCCCGCCTCCCGCGCCGCCGGGAGGCTGGAGCCATGACAGACACCGAGCTCCTCGCCCACTCCGCACCCGGCTCCCTCGCCGGGCGCCACGCCCTCGTCACCGGATCCTCGAGCGGGATCGGCGCGGCCATCGCCCGCCGGCTCGCCGGGGCCGGCGCTCACGTCCTCGTGCACGGACGCGACCCCGAGCGGGTCGGGTCCGTCGTCCGCGGCATCCGCGCCGACGGGGGCACCGCCTCCGCGCTCGTCGCCGACCTCGCGGGCACGCCGGAGGAGACCCGCGCCGTCGCCGAGCGGGCGCTGACCCTCCTCGACGGGCGGATCGACGTCCTCGTCAACAACGCCGGAGTGTTCCCGGTGGGGCCGACCGCCGACCTCAGCGACGCCGATGTCGAGTCCCTCCTCACCACGAACATCCGCGTGCCGCACCAGCTCGTCGCGGCGATCGCCCCGGCCATGGCCGAGCGCGGGAGCGGAGTGGTCGTCAACATCACCTCGTGGATGGGACGGGTGGGAACGCCGGGGACCGCGCTCTACCCCGCGACCAAGGCGGCGCTGGAGCACCTCACGCGGGCGTGGGCGGCTGAGTACGGCCCGAGCGGCGTGCGCGTGGTCGCCGTCGCGCCCGGCGCGACTCTCACGCCCGGCAACGAGCACGCCGCGGCGATCCTGGAGCAGATGACCGCGTCCGCCCCCGCCGGCCGGCCCGGACGTCCGGACGAGATCGCCCTGGCCGTGCGCTGGCTCGTCTCGGACGAGGCCTCGTACGTCCACGGCACGACGCTCGACGTCGACGGAGGCATCGTCGGCGCCCGCGTCTGACGCCGCGGCACGCGCCGCTCGGAGTCCCCGCGACAGCGCCCGCCGCTCAGTGGATCTGGACGAGCGGCCCGGGGTGGAGCGCGGCGTCGGCCGCGGGGGTCGTCTCGTAGGCGCGGCGGTAGTCGCGCCCGAAGTGCGACGCGCTCGCGTAGCCGACCGCGGCCGCGGCCTGCGCGGCGGTGTCGCCCCGGACCAGGAGCAGCCTCCTGGCCTCCCCGAGGCGGAGCCGCCGCAGGTAGCCCAGCGGCGACATCCCGGTCAGCTCGCGGAAGCGGCGGGTGAGTGTGGGCACGCTGGTGCCCGCCTCCGCGGCGAGCGCGCCGAGGGTCCATCCGCGCGACAGCGACGCGCTCATCGCCTCGACCGCGCGGGAGACGGCCTCCGAGCGGACGGTGCTGGACGCGGCCAGCAGCCGGGGCGCCTGGTCCGTCTGCAGCAGCCGCAGCACGAGCTCGCGCGTGATCGCGGGGGCGAGCACCGGGATGTCGGCGGGGGCGTCGAGCAGACGGAAGAGTCGGCGCAGCGAGTCGGCCATCTCCTCCGTGACCGTGCCGATCCGCGGGGCGGGAGCCCGCGGGGCCGTCCGGGGGGCGAGCGCCGCGATCTCGGCCACCACGAGCGGGTCGAGACGCCAGTTGGCCGACAGGAAGTCGCCGCGGTCGCCGGTCTCCACGACGGCCGCGACCACCGGCAGATCGACGGGGGTGATCAGGAAGCGGCCGGCGCCCCACCGCTCGTCGGAGTCGCCGACCACCGAGCGCTTCCGGCCGGCCAGCACCAGGCTGAGGGTCGGCGGGAACCGGGTGTAGACGAGCTCGGTCGGAGCGGTCACCCGGTGCAGGCGCAGGGCGAGCGCGGCGGCGCGCTCGGGGTGCCCGACGTGCCGCCGGGTGAGCTCGGCCGCCTGCTCGAGAGCGTCGAGGACCTCGCGCGTCATCAGCGCACCAACGGAGCGGAGGGCCGCTCGCACCCGGCCCCTCGCGTTCGGATCGCGGTCATCGGGCACTCTCCTGCGGATCCTCCGCCGGCGACTCCGCACCGCTCGGCTGCTCCGTCCACGGGTCGAGGCGCGGCCGTCAGGACGCGGGAGCCTCGATGCGCGGGAAGAGCGCGGCGAGCGTGCCGACGGTGGTGCCGACGGGGAGGACTCCCCACCGGCCCGCCTCGCGGATCGGCTGCGCGGTGAGGGCGCCCAGCGACTCCGTCACGCCGAGCGCCTCCCAGAGGGACGCCGTCGCGCGCGGCACGACCGGCGAGAGCAGCACGGCCAGGGCGCGGAGCCCCTCCGTCGCGGTGTAGAGCACCGTGCCGAGGCGCTCGCGCTCCTCGCGCTTGGCGAGTGCCCACGGCTCCTGCTCGGTGATGTAGCCGTTGAGCTCCTCGACGATGCTCCACACGGCGGTGATCGCGTCGTGGATCGCGAGCGCGTCGATCGACCGGTCGGCCGACGCGGCGGCCTCGGCGACGATGCGCTGCACGCGCTCCTCCGCCTCGGTCGGCTCCCCCGGCGCGGGCACGACGCCGTCGTAGTAGCGGTGCAGCATCGCGACGACCCGCGAGGCGAGGTTGCCGAAGCCGTTCGCGAGCTCGGACTGGTAGCGCGCCGACAGGTCCTCCCACGAGAACGAGCCGTCCTGGCCGAAGGTGATGGCCCGGAGGAAGTAGTAGCGGAAGGCGTCGGAGCCGAAGGTGTCGGTGATCTGCTCGGGCGCGATGCCGGTGAGCTTCGACTTCGACATCTTCTCGCCGCCGACCAGCAGCCAGCCGTGGCCGAACACCTGCCGGGGCACCTCGAGGCCCGCGGCCATGAGCATGGCGGGCCAGATCACGGCGTGGAAGCGCAGGATGTCCTTGCCGACGATGTGGGTCGCGGGCCAGCGGCGCTCGAACTCCGCCTCGTCCTGGCCGTAGCCGACCGCGGTGATGTAGTTGAGCAGCGCGTCGAACCAGACGTAGACCACGTGCGAGTCGTCCCACGGGACCTTCACGCCCCAGTCGAAGCTGGAGCGGGAGATCGACAGGTCGGCCAGGCCCTGGCGGACGAAGCTCACGACCTCGTTGCGCGCCGACTCGGGCTGGACGAAGTCGGGACGCTCCTCGTAGAGAGCGAGCAGCCGCTCGGTGTACTCGCTCATCTTGAAGAAGTAGTTCTTCTCCTTCAGCAGCTCGACCGGCTTCGAGTGGATCTTGCAGACGTACTGGCCGGCGTAGTCGCCGGTGCCCTCCTCGAGGTCGGACAGCTGCTTGTACTCCTCGCAGCCCACGCAGTAGTAGCCCTCGTACTCGCCGGTGTAGATCGCGTCCTCGTCGTACAGCTTCTGCAGGAACTTCTGGACGTTGACCTCGTGCCGCGCGTCCGTGGTGCGGATGAAGTCGTCGTTGGCGATGTCGATGGTCTCGAGCAGCGGCTGCCAGGCGGTCCTCACGAGGCGGTCGGCCCACTCCTGGGGGGTCGTGCCGTTGGCGGTGGCGGTGCGGAGGATCTTCTGGCCGTGCTCGTCGGTGCCGGTCAGCAGCCAGGTGTCGTCGCCCGCCTGGCGGTGCCAGCGGGTGAGCACGTCGGCGGCGACCTCGGTGTACGCGTGCCCGATGTGCGGGACGTCGTTCACGTAGAAGATCGGGGTCGTGAGGTAGAAGGAGGCGCCGTCGGACATGGCGACCATCCTATTCACCGTGCGGCACCGCTCCCGGCGTGTAACGGACGCTGTGGACGACCGGCCGCGGTCGCCGCCGGGGAGGGGGCCCTCAGCCGCGGCGGGAGGCGAGCGCCGCCTCGTAGAGCGCGCGGCGGGAGAGCCCTGTGATCTCGGCGACCTCGGCCGACGCCTCCTTGAGCCGCGATCCGGCCTCGACGCGGGCCAGCACGTCGGACAGCGCGTCCTCGAGCGACGCCTCCCTCGCGGGGGCTCCCTCGACGACCAGGCAGATCTCGCCGCGCAGGCCGTCGGCCGCCCACTCGGCCAGCTCGGCCGCCGTGCCGCGACGGACCTCCTCGAACATCTTGGTGAGCTCGCGGCAGACGACGACGCGCCGCTCCGGGCCCATCGCCTCGACCAGGTCGGCGAGCGCGTCGCCGATCCGGTGCGGGGACTCGAAGAAGACCATGGTGCGGCGCTCGTCGACGAGCGCCCGGAAGGTCGAGACCCGCTCGCCGTGCCGGCGGGGCAGGAACCCCTCGAAGCTGAAGCGATCCGTCGGGAGCCCGGACACGGCGAGCGCCATGAGCACCGCCGAGGGACCGGGCAGCGCGGTGACCGCGACTCCCGCCGCCACCGCCGCCTCGACCAGGTGGTAGCCCGGGTCCGAGACCGTGGGCATGCCCGCGTCGCTCAGCACGAGCAGGTCCTCCTCGCGGGCCAGCTCCACCAGCTCGGCGGCGCGCTCGCGCTCGTTGTGGTCGTGCAGCGCGTAGAGGGCGGGCCGGTTCTCGACGCCCAGGGCGCGCATCAGCTGGATGGTCACGCGCGTGTCCTCAGCGGCGACGTGGCGGGCGGAGCCCAGCGCCTCCACGAGCCGGCGGGAGGCGTCGCCGAGGTTTCCGATGGGAGTGCCGGCGAGGATGATCATGCCGCCAGTCTCCCAGGCCGGGTCCGGGGCCTCCCGCCGCGGATCGCCGCCGTCCCGGGAGGAGGCGCCCCGTTAGCATGGCCAGGTGACGGACCGACCGCAGCGCGACTTCGACGACCTGCTCCTGGACGCGGCGGGATCGGCGCGCTCGGTCCCGGTGGAGCCCGCCGAGGCGTCCGCACCGCGCGAGCGCACCCCGCTCCCGGACGTGCCGCGCGGCTCCTGGTTCGACGACCTGCACACCCGGCTCGTCGCCTCCCCCGCGCGCCGCCGGCTGTACGAGCTCGGACTGCCGCTGCTGGTGGTCGCACTGGCCGCGGTGCTGCGGCTGTGGAACCTCGGCCACCCGCGCTCGCTCGTGTTCGACGAGACCTTCTACGTGAAGGACGCCTGGACCCTCTGGAACCTCGGGTTCGAGGGCGCCTGGCCCGAGAACCCGGACCCCGGCTTCGCGGCCGGCGACGTGGACACCTTCACGGGGGCGCCGTCCTTCGTGGTGCATCCGCCGCTGGGCAAGTGGATCATCGGGCTCGGGATGGGCGTGTTCGGCGCGGACGACAGCGTCGGCTGGCGCGTCGCGACCGCCGTCGTGGGGATCCTCGCCGTCGCGCTGGTGATCGTGATCGGCCGCCTCCTGTTCCGCTCCACCATCCTCTCCTCCTTCGCGGGGCTGATGCTCGCGCTCGACGGCCACGCGATCGTGATGTCGCGGGTGTCGCTCCTGGACGGGATCCTGATGTTCGTCGCGCTCTGCGGGGTCGCGGCGGTGCTGCTGGACCGGCGCTGGGCCGAGCTGCAGCTGGCGCGGAAGGTGGCGGCGGGAGTGCTGCCGAGCTGGGGGCCGGTCCTGTGGTGGCGGCCCTGGCTGCTCGCGGCCGGCGTGCTCTTCGGCCTGGCCGCGGGCGTGAAGTGGACGGGCGTCTACTTCCTCGCGGCGTACGGCGTGTACGCGGTGGTCGTCGACGCGCTGATGCGGCGCCGTGCGGGCGTGCCGTTCTGGGGCAGCGGCGCGATCCTCAAGCAGGGTCCGGTCACCTTCCTCCTGGTCGTGCCGATCGCCCTGATCGCCTACCTCGTCACCTGGACGGGCTGGCTGCGCACCTCCGGCGGATGGGCCCGGCAGTGGGCGTCGGAGGCCCCCGGCAACGCCTGGACCGGGGCTCTCGCGTGGGTGCCGGACTGGGCGCAGAGCCTCTGGCACTACCACGTGCAGATGTACGACTACTCGATCAACCTGCGGGCCTCGCACCCCTACGAGGCGAACCCGCTCACCTGGCTGCTCATGCTCCGACCGACCAGCATGTACTTCGTCGACCAGGCGACGGGCGTCGACGGCTGCACCGCCGCACGCTGCGACGAGGCGATCACCTCGGTCGCCAATCCGCTCATCTGGTACGCCGGAGTCCTGGCGCTGGTGTACCTCCTCTACCGGCTCGCGCGGTACCGGGAGTGGCGCGCCGGCTTCGTGCTGATGGGGATCGTCGCGGGCTACCTGCCGTGGCTGCTCTACCTCGACCGCACGGTGTTCCAGTTCTACTGCGTCGTCTTCGAGCCCTACATGATGCTGGCGCTGGCGCTGACGGCCGGGATCGTGATCGGGAGTCCGGGCGACGAGCGGAGGCGGCGCACCCGGGGCGTCCTCGTGGTGCTCGTCTTCGCGGTGGCGGCGGCCGCGCTGACGGCCTACTTCCTGCCACTCTGGATCGGCGCGCAGACGTCCTTCACCTTCTGGCAGGCCCACATGTGGCTGCCCTCGTGGGTCTGATCCGGCGGCTGGGCCCGGGAGTCGCGGCCTGCGCCGTCGCGGCGGTGATCGCGGCCCTGCTGCACGCGACGGTGCCGGCAGTGCCGATGCTGACCGCGGCGGTCGCGCTCGGGATCCTCGTGGCGCAGCTGCCCGCGGCGCGCCCCCTGCTGAGCGGGGCGCTGGCGCCGGGCCTGAAGTTCTCGTCCCGCTCGCTGATGCGCGCCGGCATCGTCCTGCTCGGGCTGAAGCTCTCTCTGATCGACATCGCTGCGCTGGGCTGGGGCGCGATCCTGGTCGTGGTCGGGATCGTCCTGGCCACCTTCGGCCTGACCTGGGCGCTGGGCCGGGTGCTCCGGCTGCCCGGGCAGGAGCCGCTGCTGCTCGCGGCGGGCTTCTCGATCTGCGGGGCCTCGGCGATCGGCGCGATGGCCGGAGCGACCCGGGCGAAGGAGCAGGAGCAGGCGACGCCGGTCGCGCTGGTGACGCTCTGCGGCACGCTCGCGATCGCGGTGCTCCCCGCACTGCAGCAGCCGCTCGGGCTCTCCGACGTGCAGTTCGGGCACTGGGTCGGCGCCTCGGTCCACGACGTGGGCCAGGTCGTGGCGACGGCCCAGGTGGCCGGAGCGTCGGCGCTGGCCGTGGCGGTCGTGGTGAAGCTCACCCGAGTGGTCATGCTGGCGCCGATGGTCGCGGTGGCGGCGGCGGTCACGAGGCGCCGAGGCGGGACCGGCGGGACGCGCCCGGCGATCGTGCCGCTGTTCGTGGTCGGGTTCCTCGCCGCGGTGCTGCTGCGCACGCTCCTCCCCCTGCCGGAGGGACTGCTCGCCGCCGCCGACACCGCGCAGACCTGGCTCCTCGCCGCGGCCCTCTTCGCGCTCGGCAGCGCCGTCCGGGTGCGCGCGCTCGTGACGACGGGGTGGCGTGCTCTCCTCGTCGCCCTGGTGTCGTGGGCGGCGATCGCGGCGATGGGACTGGCCGCGGTGCAGCTGGCGCTCTGATCGGCGCTCCGATCCGCTCGACCGCTCTGTCGCGCACGGTCGCTCTGCACTGCGGGGCCGCTCTGTTACGCGATGCGTCGCTCCGGAGCGGCGGTGTCGGCGGCTCCCGCTAGCGTCGATCGCATGGCAGATCGTGAGTACGGCTTCAAGACGCGTGCGATCCACGCGGGCAACATCCCCGACGCGGTGACGGGCGCCCGCGCTCTGCCGATCTACCAGACCAGCGCCTTCGTCTTCGACGACACCTCCGACGCCGCGGCCCGCTTCGCGCTGCAGAAGTACGGCAACGTCTACTCGCGCCTGTCGAACCCCACGGTCGCCTCCTTCGAGGAGCGCGTGGCGAGCCTCGAGGGCGGCCTCGGCGCCGTCGCCACGGCCTCCGGGCTCTCGGCGCAGTTCATCACCTTCGCGGCGCTCGTCGGCGCGGGCGACCACGTGGTGTCCTCCGCCAACCTCTACGGCGGATCGATCACCCAGCTCGACGTCACGCTCCGCCGTTTCGGAGTGGACACCACCTTCGTCCGCTCGAGCGACCCGGCCGACTACGCGGCGGCGATCACCGAGAAGACCAAGGTGCTCTACGCCGAGACGATCGCGAACCCCTCCGGCGAGATCGCCGACATCGAGGGCCTCGCCGCGGTCGCGCACGCCGCCGGCATCCCGCTGATCATCGACTCCACGGTCGCCACGCCCTACCTCGTCCGCCCGATCGAGTGGGGCGCCGACATCGTCATCCACTCGGCCACCAAGTTCCTCGGCGGACACGGCACCACGCTCGGCGGCGTCGTCGTCGAGTCGGGGCGCTTCCACTACTCCCCCGAGAAGTTCCCGCTGCTGCACGACCCGGTCGCCTCCTACGGAGACCTGTCGTGGGACGGCAACTTCGGGGAGTACGGCTTCCTCACGCGCCTGCGCGCGGAGCAGCTGCGCGACATCGGGCCGGTCCTCGCTCCGCACTCCGCGTTCCTGCTCGCCCAGGGCGTCGAGACGCTGCCGTACCGGATCCAGGCGCACGTCGACAACGCGCGCCGCGTCGCCGAGTGGCTCGACGCCGACCCCCGCATCGAGGCCGTCTACTGGGCCGGGCTCCCCGCGCACCCGCACCACGACCGTGCGCAGAAGTACCTGCCGAAGGGGCCGGGCTCGGTCTTCAGCTTCGTGGTCAAGGGCGGCCGCGCCGTCGGCCAGACCTTCATCGAATCGGTCGACCTCGCCAGCCACCTCGCCAACATCGGCGACGCCAAGACGCTGGTGATCCACCCCGCCTCGACCACCCACGCCCAGCTCACCGAGGACCAGCTCCTCCACGCGGGCGTCCTCCCCGGACTCGTCCGCCTCTCCGTCGGCATCGAGGACGCGGACGACATCATCTACGATCTCGACCAGGCGCTCGCCCGCGCGGTCGAGGAGCACGGCACTCCCGACACTCCGACCGAGCTCCCCGAGGACACGACCACCACCCTGCACACCCCGGCCGTGGAGGTCTGAGCATGAGCACCACCGACACCGCCGACACGGTCGTCCAGCTGTCCAACGGGCTGAGCTGCTCGGTCCCGGCGAACTCGCCGCTGGCGAAGATGCTGCGCTCGCAGCGCACCTGGGTGGGCCCCGACGCCCGCAGGCGACTCGACATCCTCCGCCGCGCAAGGACCGTGGCGATCGTCGGCGCCTCGCCGAACCCGGCCCGCTCCTCCTACTTCGTCGCCACCTACCTGCAGCAGTCGAGCGACTACGAGCTCTACTTCGTGAACCCGAACGCCACCGAGATCCTGGGGCAGCCGGTCTACCGCAGCCTCGCCGAGCTCCCGGTCGTGCCCGACATCGTCGACGTGTTCCGCAAGGCGAGCGACATCCCCGCCGTGATCGACGACGTCCTCGCCGTCGGCGCGCCCACGGTCTGGGTGCAGCTGGGGATCTGGAACCAGGAGGCGGCCGAGTACGGCGAGTCGAAGGGCCTGACCGTCGTGATGGACCGCTGCATCAAGGTCGAGCACGCCCGCTTCCACGGCGGCCTGCACCTGCTCGGCTTCGACACCGGCCAGATCTCGGCGCGCAAGACGCTGCGCTGACCCGCCGCCGACCCTCGTCGACGCCGGATCTCCGTGGCTCTTCGTCGCGGGCGCGGCTCGGGCGGCGCACTCCGCCGGCCCCGGCGTACGCTCGACGGATGAGCGCCTACGTCTCCGTCCTCGACCTGTTCAGCGTGGGGATCGGCCCGTCCAGCTCGCACACCGTCGGACCGATGCGCGCCGCCCTCGCCCTCGCCGAGCGGATCCGCGACGCCGGGCTCCTCGGCCGCGTGAGCCGGGTGGGATGCACCCTCTACGGCTCGCTCGGCTCCACCGGGATCGGCCACGGCACCCCCGACGCAGTGGTCGCCGGTCTCGCCGGCCTGGACCCCGAGACGTGCGACCCGGCGCTGGTGCGCGGGACATGGCAGCGCCTCGACGCGGAGGGGACGATCCTGCTGGCCGGCGAGCAGCGCCTCGCGATGACGCGCGACGACGTCGTCTTCGAGCCGCGCACGAGGCTGCCGGAGCACCCGAACGCCCTCACCTTCAGCGTCTGGGTCGGCGACGACGCGCTGCCGGTGTGGGAGGAGACCTACTACTCGATCGGCGGCGGCTTCATCCGGCGCGCGGGCGAGCGTGCCGAGCTGGCTGCGCTGGCCCCGCACCCCTACCCCTTCGTCTCCGGGCTCGACCTGCTGGCGACCTGCGATCGGACCCGCTCCGGCATCGCCGAGATCGCCGCCGCGAACGAGCGCGCTCTGCACCCCGGGGTCGACATCGACGCCCGCCTCGACGCGATCTGGGACGCCATGGCCGCCTGCGTCGAGCACGGCCTGGCGACCGACGGCGTGCTGCCGGGCGGCCTGGGCGTCCGCCGCCGCGCCTCGGTGCTCCGCGAGCGGCTCGAGGCCTTCGAGGAGGATCCGCTCGACCGCGCCCGCGCGACCTCGGTGGAGTGGCTCCACGCCTTCGCCCTCGCGGTGAACGAGGAGAACGCCGCAGGCGGGCGCGTCGTGACGGCTCCGACGAACGGAGCGGCGGGCATCATCCCCGCCGTCGGGCACTACTACCTCCGCTTCGTCCCGGGCGCCGACCGCGCGGGGCTGCGCCGCTTCCTCCTCACCGCCACCGCGATCGGCTCGCTCTGCAAGACGAACGCCTCGATCTCCGGTGCGGAGGCGGGCTGCCAGGGCGAGGTCGGCTCGGCCTGCGCGATGGCCGCCGGAGCGCTCTGCGCGGTGCTCGGCGGCAGTCCGCGCCAGGTCGAGAACGCGGCCGAGATCGCGATGGAGCACCACCTCGGACTGACCTGCGACCCGGTCGGCGGGCTCGTGCAGATCCCCTGCATCGAGCGGAACGCGATCGCCTCCTCCACCGCCGTGAGCGCGGCCCGCCTCGCGCTGCACGGCGACGGCGACCACCGCGTCTCGCTCGACGCGGTCATCGAGACGATGCGCCAGACCGGCATCGACATGTCGTCGAAGTACAAGGAGACGAGCGAGGGCGGCCTCGCGGTCAACGTCATCGAGTGCTGAGCGCCCGGCGGCGTCCGTGACCGAGCGTGACGCACGGGGGCGCGCCTGTCGGCGGTCGCGCCTACCGTGGGGCGGGTGAGCACCTCCTCCGCCCCGTACCTCGCCCGGCCGATCGTCTCGACCCAGTGGCTCGCCGACCAGCTCGGCCGCGAGCACCTCGTCGTCGTCGACGCCAGCGTGCTGCTCGTGCCCGGCTTCGACGGGCGGCCCGGCTACCTCAGCGGCGACGAGCAGTACCTCCTCGAGGGGCATGTCCCCGGCGCCGTGTTCGGCGACCTGCTCGAGCAGCTGTCGGATCCGGCGGCTTCCCTGCCCTTCACCCGGCTCGACCCGGAGCGCTTCGCCGCCGCGACCGCCGCGCTCGGCATCGACGACGACTCGGTGGTCGTCGTGTACGACTCCGCGGTCGGCCAGTGGGCCTCGCGCGTGTGGTGGCTGCTGCGCTCGGCCGGGCACGACGCCGTCGCGGTGCTCGACGGCGGGCTCCCGGCCTGGCGGCGGGAGGAGCGCCCGATCGAGACGGGGCACGTCGAGCCCGCGGTGAGCGGAGGCATCAGCGTGCGCGAGGAGCGGCCGCTCTGGATCGACAAGGCCGGCGTCGAGAGGGTCGTGCGCGGCGAGGCTCCCGGGGCGCTGGTCTGCGCGGTCCCGCCGAAGGAGTTCACCGGGGAGGAGGGGCGCCGCCCCCGCCTCGGACACCTGCCGGGCTCGCGGAGCGTCCCCGCCGGGCGGCTCGTCGACCGCGCCGACAACACGCTCCTGCCGCCGGAGCGGCTGCGGTCGCTGTTCGGAGACGCTCTCCAGGCCGAGCGGATCGTCCTCTACTGCGGGGGCGGGATCGCCGCGACGGCCGATGCACTCGCACTGGCGGTGCTCGGAGTCCACACGGCGGTCGTCTACGACGGCTCGCTCAACGAGTGGGCCGCCGACCCCGCGGCGCCGCTGGTGGTCACGGCCGCGTGAGCAGCTCCTCCGGGAGGCGGGTCGTCGGCAGGGCGCAGACGAAGGCCTCGCAGGAGTAGGCGGTCGGCAGCCCCTCCCGCGAGATCCGCCCCTCGAACAGCTCGAAGCCCGCGTCCGCCCAGTCCCGGGCGCCCTCGTCGGACACGCCGACCAGCACGCCGATCCCGGCGGACCGCGCGCCCTGCACCGCCTCCGCCGCGCCGGGGCCCACGACGACCAGCTGCCGCACCGGGCGAGCCAGCCGCGAAGCGAGCCCGAGCACGGCGCCGAAGCCCATCGGCCGGCGGACCGCGCCCGGAGCGATCGAGGCGACGACCGCCTCGGCCGCCTCCCGGTAGCGCTGCGATCCGGTGAGCAGGTACAGCTCGTGCGCCGCGTCCGCCGTCGCCGACAGGCCGGAGGGGTAGGCGCCCTCGGAGGGATCGGCCGCGAGCAGGAGTCCCCGCGCGGTCAGCGCCGGGTCCCCTCCCCCGGGCAGCGCGAACGGAAGCGGGCCGTCGGCCGCGTCGAGCGCGCCGTCGATCAGGGTGCGCGCCGCGACCGCGTAGAGCGGGCGGCCCTCCGCCAGGGCGAGCTCGAGGAGCCCGCCGGCCAGCATCCCGAGGTCCTCCAGCGCCGGGCGGGCCGCGGAGACGGCACCGTCGAGGGAGGCGCGCACCGCGACGCGGCCGTCGACGAGGTGCCGCTGCAGCACCGCGTCCGCCGCGCGCCGGGCGGCGTCGAGCCACTCCTCCCGTCCGAGCACGCGTCCGGCGCGGGCGAGCGCGCGGATCGCCAGGCCGTTCCAGCCGGTGACGACCTTCTCGTCGAGAGCGGGAGGCGCGAGGCGGGACCGGTCCTCGGCGAGGTAGTAGCCGCCCTCCGAGCGCTGACCGTCGACGATGCTCTCCGAGTCCTGCGCCGACGCGAAGCCGCCGCCCGGCCGCTCGAGAGTGGTCAGGAGGAACGCGGCGACCCCCTCCGCGATTCCGGTCAGCTCCTCTACCCGGGCCCCGTCGTGCCCGAGCAGGACGGCCGCGACGTCGAGCAGCTGCGCGTTGTCGTACAGCATCCGCTCGTAGTGCGGATCGCTCCAGTCGGCCTGCGTCGCGTAGCGGAAGAAGCCGCCGTCGCGGTCGCGAAGCGGGGACGCGGCCAGCGCGAGCAGCGTGCGCTCGGCGAGCGCCGCTCCCGAGGGCCGCGAGGCCAGGAACCCGAGCACGGGAGCCACCGGGAACTTCGGGGCGCTGCCGAAGCCGCCGTGCACCTGGTCCTCCTCGTCCGCGAGTGCGCGGACGGCGCCGTCGAGCTCGGCGTCGCCGGGCAGCGCGGAGTCGGCGGGCAGCGCCGCGGTCGCCTCGCGCAGGGCCGCGGCCAGGCCCCCCGCCGTCGCCTGCACCTCGTCGCGCCGCAGCCGCCACGCCTCCGAGACCGCGTCGAGGACGTCGGAGAAGGCGGGCACGCCGCCGACGGCGCGCGGCGGGAAGTAGGTGCCGGCGAAGAAGGTCTCGCCGGCGGGGGTGGCGAAGGCCGTCAGCGGCCAGCCGAGCTGCCGGGTGAACGCGCTCGCGGCCGTCAGGTAGGCCGTGTCGACGTCCGGGTGCTCCTCGCGGTCGACCTTCACCGCGACGAAGTCCGCGTTCAGCCGCGCGGCGAGCACCGGATCCGAGAACGACTCCCGCGCCATCACGTGGCACCAGTGGCAGGTGGAGTAGCCGATCGACACCATCACCGGGACGTCGCGGCGCACCGCCTCGGCGAACGCCTCCTCGCCCCAGGGGAACCAGTCGACCGGATTGTCCGCGTGCGAGCGGAGGTAGGGGCTGACACTGGAGCGCAGACGATCGGCCATGCGCCCCACGCTAGACGCGGGCGGAGCCGCCGGTCAGGGGGTTGCCGCGCGACGGAGGGTCAGGAGGTCCGCGGAGCGCCGACGTCCGCGGGTCTCCCCCGCCGCCGGCCCGCCCGGCCGCTCAGCGCTCGAAGAACCAGCCCGACGGCCGCTCCGTGCCGCGCACTACCGTGCCGCCTCCGCCGCTCCCGCCGCGACGGCCCACCGCCAGGTAGGCGAGGCTGCCGATGAACGGCGCGATCACGATGAACGCCACCCAGGAGACCTTCGCGACCTTCGAGAGCCTCGGGTTCGACAGCACGCCCCTGATCGCGAAGAGCAGCAGCACGATGTTCAGCACAACCAGCAGGGACTGCGGATTCATCGGGGTGCTCCACGGGATCGTGCGCCGTGGTCGACCGGCGCCGGAGCGCCCGACCGGGCAGGGTGGCCCGCGATGTTTCACGAGACAGGGCATTGTCGCACGCGGCGTAGGATGGAGGGCTCATGTCAGACGTGCTCAGCATCCGCTACCCGCCCGAACTCCCCGTGTCGGCGCGGCGCGACGACATCGCCGCCGCGATCCGCGACCACCAGGTGGTCATCGTCGCCGGCGCGACCGGATCGGGCAAGACGACCCAGCTGCCGAAGATCTGCCTGGAGCTCGGCCGCGAGAGCATCGCGCACACGCAGCCCCGGCGCATCGCCGCGCGCACCATCGCCGAGCGCATCGCGGAGGAGCTCGACGACGAGGTCGGCGGGCTGGTCGGCTACCAGGTCCGGTTCACCGACAAGGCGTCCGCCTCGACGCGGATCAAGCTGATGACCGACGGCATCCTGCTCAACGAGATGAACCACGACCGGATGCTCAGCCGGTACGACACGATCATCATCGACGAGGCGCACGAGCGCAGCCTCAACATCGACTTCCTCCTGGGCTACCTGCACCGCCTGCTGCCGCAGCGCCCCGACCTGAAGGTGATCATCACCTCGGCGACGATCGACCCGCAGAGCTTCGCGGCCCACTTCGCCGACGCCGCCGGCGAGCCCGCGCCGATCATCGAGGTCTCCGGCCGCACCTACCCGGTCGAGATCCGCTACCGCCCGCTGGTCGCCGAGGAGCCGGAGGAGGACGACGACACCGACGTCCCCGACGCGACGAGCGGCAGCCGCGACCTGATGACCGGCATCGCCGACGCCCTGGCCGAGCTGGCGCGCGAGGATCCGGGCGACGTCCTGGTGTTCCTCTCGGGCGAGAACGAGATCCGCGACGCCGAGGACGCCATCCGCGGTCGGAACCTGCCGGGCACCGAGGTGCTCCCCCTCTACGGGCGCTTGTCGGCGGCCGATCAGCACCGCGTCTTCGAGAAGGGGCGCACCCCCGGCGTCCGCCGCCGCGTCGTGCTCGCGACCAACGTGGCGGAGACGAGCCTCACCGTCCCCGGGATCCGCTACGTGATCGACGGCGGCACGGCCCGCATCTCGCGCTACAGCGCGCGCTCGAAGGTGCAGCGGCTGCCGATCGAGGCGGTGTCGCAGGCCTCCGCGAACCAGCGCTCCGGCCGCTCGGGCCGCACCAGCGCGGGCATCGCGATCCGCCTCTACTCCGAGGAGGACTACCTCCGCCGCCCCGAGTACACCGATCCCGAGATCCTCCGCACGGGCCTGGCCGCGGTCATCCTGCAGATGATCTCGCTCGGACTGGGCGACATCGCCTCGTTCCCGTTCCTCACTCCGCCCGACTCCCGCGGCATCAAGGACGGCCTCGACCTGCTCACGGAGCTCGGCGCCCTCCGCGTCCCCGGCTCCCCCTCCGCCGCCTCCGCCGCGCCGCGAGACGCCGCTCCGGTGCGCGGCACGCCGCCGAACGCGCACTCGAGCGGCGTCCCGCGCAAGGGGGCGGAGGCCGCGCCGCAGCTCACGCGCATCGGGCGCGACCTCGCGCGGCTCCCCATCGATCCGCGCTTCGGCCGGATGGTGATCGAGTCGCGCCGCCACGGCGTCAGCCGCGAGGTGATTGCGATCGTCGCGGGCCTCACGATCCAGGACGTCCGCGAGCGCCCTCTCGAGCGCCGCGCGCAGGCCGACCAGCAGCACGCGCGCTTCGTCGATCCCACCAGCGACTTCCTCACCCTGCTGAACCTCTGGAACTACGTCGAGGAGAAGCAGGAGGAGCTCTCCTCGAGCGCCTTCCGGCGCCTGTGCAAGGCCGAGTACCTCAACTACCTGCGCGTGCGCGAGTGGCAGGACGTGTTCCGCCAGCTGCGCCAGCTCGCGCGCCCCCTCAAGCTCGAGCTGGGCGAGCCGAAGGTCGACCCCGACGGGATCCACCGGAGCCTCCTGGCCGGCCTGCTCTCGCACCTGGGCATCAAGGACACCACCTCGCAGCAGGCGCAGCGCGCGGCGAAGAGCCGCGAGCGCCAGAACGTGCAGTACATCGGCGCCCGCAACGCGAAGTTCTCGATCTTCCCCGGCAGCGCCCTGGCCAAGAAGCTCCCCGACGCGGTGATGAGCGCCGAGCTGGTCGAGACCAGCCGCCTCTTCGCCCGCTCGAACGCCGCGATCGATCCGGCCTGGGCCGAGGCGATCGCGGGCGACCTCGTGAAGCGGCAGTTCAGCGAGCCGCACTGGGAGAAGTCGCAGGGCGCGGCCGTCGCCTACGAGAAGGTCACGCTCTACGGCGTGCCGATCATCGCCCGCCGCCGCGTCCAGTTCTCGCGGATCGACGCCTCGTACGCCCGCGAGCTGTTCATCCGGCACGCCCTCGTCGAGGGCGAGTGGGAGTCGCGCCACGCCTTCGACCGCAAGAACCGCGCCCTGCGGGCCGAGCTCGAGCGGCTGGAGGAGCGCACGCGCCGCCGCGACCTGCTCGTCGACGACGAGGCCGTGTTCGACTTCTACGACCGCCGACTCCCCCGCGACATCACCTCGGTGCGCTCGTTCGACTCCTGGTGGCGGACGACCCAGCACGACGAGCCCGACCTGCTGACGATGACGCAGGAGACGCTCCTCCCCGAGGACGCGGAGCAGATCGACGAGACCGCGTTCCCCACGCAGTGGCGCCAGGCCGACCAGCGCTTCCGCCTCTCATACCGGTTCGAGCCGGGGACGGAGGAGGACGGAGTGACGGTGCACGTGCCGCTCGCGCTCCTGCCCCGCGTGACGCCCCTCGGCTTCGACTGGCTGGTGCCGGGGCTCCGGGCCGAGCTGGTCACCGCGATGATCAAGGCGCTGCCCAAGCACCTGCGCCGGAACGTGGTGCCCGCGAACGACTGGGCGCGCAAGCTCACCGCGTCCCTGCCGCACGACGTGCCGAACCCGCCGACGGAGTCGTTCGCGGCGACCCTGGCCGGAGCGATCCGCCGCGAGGCCGGCGTGGTGGTGCAGCCCGAGGACTTCGACCTCGAGCGCATCCCCTCGCACCTGCGGGTCACCTTCGCCGTCGCCGACGAGCGGGGGCGCACGGTCGCCGCCGGCAAGGAGCTCGCCCCGCTGGCCGAGCGCCTGCGCGGCCGGGTCCGCGACGAGGTCGCCCGCGTGGTCGAGGCCCGGGTCCCCGACGCGCTCGAGCGCCGGGGCCTGAAGACCTGGGACATGCCGGAGCTGCCCCGCGTCACCGACACCCGGCAGGGCGGGAACACCATCCGCGCCTACCCCGCCCTGATCGACGACGGCGACTCGGTCTCGATCCGCCTGCTGGCCACGGCCGAGGACCAGGCGCGCGAGCACCCGAGAGGTGTCCGCCGCCTCCTCCTGCTCGCGACGCCGAGCCCCGTCGCCTACGTGCAGCAGCACCTCACCTCGAACGAGAAGCTCGTGCTCGCGCAGAGCCCGTACCAGAACACGACCGCGCTCTTCACCGACTGCCTGCTCGCCTGCGTCGACGCGGTCCTCTGGCGGATGAAGCCCGACGGGATGCTCTTCCTCCGCGCCGAGTTCGACGCCGTGCGCGACCGGGTCTCGGCGAGCGTCATGGACGCGATGTTCGAGACCGTGAAGACGGTCACGACGATCCTCACCACCGCCCGGGGCGTCGAGAAGGCGCTCAAGGCCTCGACGAGCATGGCGCTCCTGCCCGCCCTCACGGATGCGCGGGAGCAGCTCTCCGGCCTGGTCTACCCGGGCTTCGTCTCGGCGACCGGAGTGGAGCGGCTGCGGCACCTCCCGCGCTACCTCGGCGGGATCACCGAGCGCTTCGGAAAGATCGCCGAGAACGTCGGGCGCGACCGCGTCTGGCTGAACGAGGTGCAGGCGGCCCAGGAGCTCTACCGCTCGGCAGGCGGCGTCGTGCCGCTGCCCGCGCACGCCCCGGAGCGGATCGCGCGCGCCCGCTGGATGATCGAGGAGCTGCGGGTGAGCTTCTTCGCGCAGTCGCTCGGCACCGCCGAGAGCGTGTCGCTGCAGCGGATCCGCAAGGTGCTGGCCGGCTGACGCGCCCCTCCGCCGAGGGAACCGCGACCCGTCGAGGGGCCCTCGGGCAGCGGTCTCCCTCGACGAACCGCAGTCCCCTCCGGAGCGCTAGTGTCGTCCGGTGGGCAGCTACACCGATCTCTTGAAGACCCCCGGGGTGGGGCGCATCATCCTCGCGCAGCTGACCGCGCGCTTCCCGTTCGGCATGCTCTCGCTGGCGTTCCTCCTGCACGTGGAGCGGGTGCACCACTCCTACGCCGCCGCCGGCCTGGTGCTCGGCTCGATGTCGATCGGGCAAGCCATCGCCGGGCCGCTGACCAGCCGCCTGATGGGGCGGCTCGGGATGCGCCGCGTGCTGACGATCACCCTCGTGGTCTGCGCGGGCGCGATCATCGCGATGGCCGTGCTCCCGCTCGAGGTGTGGCAGTTCGTCGTGATCGGGTTCGTCGCCGGCCTGAGCATGCCGCCGGTGCAGCCGGCCGTGCGGACCATCTACCCCAAGATGGTCACCAGCTCGCAGCTGACCCCGCTCTTCTCGCTCGACGCCTCCGCGCAGGAGATCATCTGGGTGCTCGGCCCGGTGCTGGCGACGCTCGTGTCGATCCAGGTGTCGACGGTCGCGGGCATCCTGACCGCCGCCGCGTTCCTGATCGGCGGCGGGATCTGGTTCATCGCCTCGCCCGAGGTGGGCCGCGTCCGCATCCCGCGCTCGAAGCGCCGCCTCGGCGTGGTGCTCACGAAGCCCCCGGTGCTGCTGGCCACGGTCGTCGGCTTCCTCCTGATCGGCGCCTGCTCGGCGGTCGAGGCGGGCGTCGTCGCGGTGTTCGGCGAGGGCGGAGTCGAGTCGGGCGTCGTGCTCGCCGTGTTCGCGGCGGGCTCCCTGGTCGGCGGCCTCGCCCTCGGCCACATCCCGATCAGCCGGTGGGCGACCGCGCGGCGGATGCTGATCGTCACGGTCGGCATGGGCCTGGCGGCGGTCTCGACCGACTTCTGGTGGCTGTGCGTCACGCTGTTCCTCGCCGGCATCGGCATCGCCCCCGCTCTCGCGGCGCTGTTCGCGATCACCGCCTCGAGCGTGCGCTTCTCGGACACGGCGGAGGCCTACGGCTGGGTCGGCACCGGTCAGCTGATCGGCGCGGCGCTGGGCTCCGCGATCGCCGGCGTGCAGATCGACCAGGCCGGGCCGACCGCCGCCATCGTCGTCGCCGCTGCCTTCGCCCTGGTCGGCTTCCTGGTGCCCCTGCTCGGCCGCCGGTACCACCCGGATCTCCGCGGGCGCGACGCCAGCCCGCTGCCCGACACCGAGCCGGTCACGCTGCCCTCCTAGGCCGCCACCCCGGTTGTCCGGCGCCTGTCGGGCACCCTAGGGTGAAGGCCCACGACGACGAGGGGACGGCATGGGACTGCGGGAGGACGCGGAGGAGCTGGTGCGAGAGCACCGGCGCGCCGCCGCCCGGACCGACCTCCTCGACCCCTGGTCCGATCCGGAGACCCCGGAGTGGTGCACGGAGCTCGCCGCCGCGCTCTGGCAGGGGTCCTTCCGCCCGAGTCCCGTCTACTTCCGCCGCGAGGAGTCCTCGCACGCCTGGCGCGGCCCGCACTCGACCCGCCTGCACCACCTCGGCTACGGGTGGCAGCTCACCGCGCACCGCGAGCAGCACGGGGTCGTCGCCTCCGAGACGGCGGTGGTCCTCGAGACGGGCTCCCTCTGGCGCGGACTCGGCATCGGCCGGCGCCCCGTGCGCGCGCTCCGCGGCCGGCTCGGCGTCGAGGGCCTGCAGGCGGGCCACGACGTGCACTTCGCCGCGCGCGGCATCGACGAGCGCAGCGACGCGGAGCGCGCCGAGCGACGCCTCCTCTTCGGGGTGGCCGGTCTCGCGGCGCTGATCGAGGACGACGTGCACGTGGGACCGCACGGCGAGCTCGACTGGAGCGTCTGAGGCGCGTGCCAGCATGGGAGGCATGAGCGTCCCCCTGATCCCCCTCAACGACGGCCGCGCGATCCCCCAGCTCGGGCTCGGCGTCTACAAGATCGGCGACGAGGAGGCGGCCCGCACGGTCGCCGTCGCCCTGGAGGCCGGCTACCGGCACGTCGACACCGCCACCCTCTACGGCAACGAGCGCGGAGTCGGCGAGGGGATCCGCGCGAGCGGCCTCCCCCGCGAGCAGGTCTTCGTGACGACCAAGGTCTGGAACGACGACCACGGCTTCGACGAGACCCTCGCCGCCTTCGACCGGAGCCTCGAGCTGCTCGGCACCGACTACGTCGACCTCTACCTCGTGCACTGGCCGATCCCCTCGCGCGACCGCTACGTCGACACCTACCGTGCCCTCGAGCGCCTGCAGAGCGAGGGGCGGGCCCGCTCGATCGGCGTCTCGAACTTCGCCGAGGAGCACGTGCAGCGCCTGCTCGACGAGACGGGAGTGGTGCCCGCGATCAACCAGGTCGAGCTGCACCCGCGGCTGCCCCAGGAGGAGCTGCGCGCCTTCGACACCGCCCACGGGATCGTCACCGAGGCCTGGTCGCCGCTGGCACGCGGGCGCCTCCTCGACGAGCCTGCCCTGGCCCGCGTCGCCGCGAAGCACGGCGTCTCGCCGGCGCAGGCGGTGCTGCGCTGGCACGTGCAGCTCGGCGTCGTCGTGATCCCGAAGTCGGTGACGCCGGAGCGGATCCGCGAGAACCTGGACGTCTTCGGCTTCGCCCTCGACGACGAGGACCTCGCCGCGATCGCCGGGCTCGCGACCGGTGAGCGCACCGGCCGCGACCCGCGCTTCGACTGAGGCTCCGGCGATGACGGCGGGCAGGGTCCTGCTCCTGCACGGCCTGGGCGGCTCGGGCCGCACCTGGTGGCGGCTGAGCCGCGAGCTGACCGCGGCGGGCTGGAGCGTCTCCGCTCCCGACCTGCGCGGACACGGCGACGGGCCGCGCGGCGGCTCCGCCCGCCACGACGCCTACGCCGACGACGCCCTCGCGCGGGGACCGTTCGACCTCGTCGTCGGGCACTCGCTCGGCGGAGCGGTCGCGGTGCGCGCCGCCGCCCGCGAGTCCGGTTGGGCGGGGCGCCTGGCGCTGCTGGACCCGGTGCTCCGGCTCGCCCCGGAGCAGCGGGCCGCCGTCCGCGCGGGCGAGCTCGCCGGTCTCGCGGTCTCGGCCGAGGAGCTCGCTGTCGCGCAGCCGCTCTGGGACGAGCGGGACCGGGCCGAGAAGCTCGCCGCGGTGCGGGACGCCGACCCGTCCGCGGTGGCGGCGACGATCGACGACAACGATCCGTGGGACCTGCTGGCGGACCTGCCGGGCCTCCGCCCGCCGGTCCTCGTGCTGGCCGGCGATCCGCAGGTCGAGACGCTGCTCCCTCCCTCCCTCGCCGCCCTGGTGCTGCGCGCGAATCCGCGCATCCGGTACGCGGTCGTGGCCGGCGCAGGTCACAGCCCCCACCGCGACCGTCCGGAGGAGACGCTCGCGATGCTCCGCGAGTGGGCCGAGAGCCCGGCGACGGCCTGATCCGCTCGCCGACCCGGTCCGTGTTTCGTGCGGATGAAATCTGGCAGGGGGGACTGGGCCGCACCGTTTCCTGTGAATACCCTCGCAGAGGACGCGATCCCCTCCCAGTCTTCGGGAGGTGGGCGTCGGGGCCGCCGACGCGGCGGCCCGTTCTCGAGGAGAGGGAGCCCCAGTGGCGCGAACCACCACGAACACCCCGAGCGGCCGCCGACGCCGCTCGCTGATCGGCTCGAGCGCGATGATCGGAGCGGGCGCCCTCGTCGCCGGCTTCGCCTTCGCGCCGACGGCGAGCGCCGTCGAGCCGGTCGACTTCGCCGACACCGTCACGGTCGACGGCATCATGACCCACCTGGAGGCGCTCCAGGCGATCGCGGACGCCAACGGCGGCACCCGCGCGATCGGCACTCCGGGCTACGAGCTGAGCGGCGCGTACGTCGAGAAGGTCCTCGCGGACGCCGGCTACACGACGCAGCGCCAGGACTTCACCACCGCGACGCAGACGATCGACGCGTTCACGCTGACCACCGGCACCGGCGCCGTCGGCACGCCGATGGAGTTCACTCCGTCGACGCCCGAGGGCGGCGTGACCGGCGAGCTCATCGCCCCCGTCGATCCGCTCGGCTGCACCACGGACGCCTGGACCGGCCTCGACGCCACCGGGAAGGTCGCGCTCGTCAGCCGCGGCTCCTGCAGCTTCCTCGAGAAGTCGGTCGCCGCCGGTGCCGCCGGCGCCGCCGCGATCATCATCTACGACAACGCGCCGAGCGACGCCCTCAACGGGACGTTCGGCGGACAGGACGCGGCCGCCGTCCCCGGCGTCGGCGTCACGCAGGCCGAGGGTCAGGCGCTGCTGGCGTCACTCCCCGCGAGCGTCTCGGTCCTCATCGACCAGACGACGACCGAGGTGGAGACCTTCAACATCGTCACGGAGACCCCGGGCGGCGACCACGACAACGTGGTCATGCTCGGCGCGCACCTCGACAGCGTGCCCGCCGGCCCCGGCATCAACGACAACGGCTCCGGATCCGCGACGCTGCTCGAGACGGCCGTGCAGCTGGCCGCCGCGGGCGACACGACCAACGCGGTCCGCTTCGCCTGGTGGGGCGCCGAGGAGGTGGGCCTGGTCGGCTCCTACACCTACGTCGACTCCCTGACGGAGGAGGACGCCTCGAAGATCGCGACCTACATGAACTTCGACATGGTCGCCTCGCCGAACTACGTGATCTCCGTCTACGACGCGGACCAGTCCACCTACGAGGCCCCCGTGGACGTGCCCGCCGGCTCGATCGCGACCGAGAAGGCGTTCACCGACTACTTCGACTCGATCGACCAGCCCTGGATCGACACCGCGTTCGACGGCCGCAGCGACTACGACGGCTTCATCTCGGTCGGCATCCCGTCCTCGGGCGTCTTCACCGGCGCCGACGACGTCAAGACGGAGGAGGAGGTCGCGCTGTTCGGCGGCACCGCCGGCATCACGCACGACCCGAACTACCACTCCGCCGCCGACGACATCGACAACATCAACCAGGAGGCGCTCGGCATCACGTCGAAGGCCATCGCCTTCGTGACCGCCTCGTTCGCCGCGGACACCTCCGCGATCGACGCCGAGAAGGACCCGACCACGCCGACTCCGACGCCGGAGCCCACCGTGGCCCCGACCGCCGAGCCGACCGTCGCTCCGACCGCGCAGCCGACCGTCGCCCCGACGACCGCGCCCACCACCGCGCCGACGGCGGCTCCCACTCCGAGCAGCACGCCGACCGCCGTGGCGCCGCACCCCGGCGGCCGCCCGCCCCTGGCCTCGACGGGCGCCGACGTCGGCCTGCCGCTGGGCCTCGGCGGACTGCTGATCGCCGGCGGCGTCGGCGGGCTCCTGCTCGCCGCGCTGCGCCGCCGGCGCGCCGAGCGCGGCTAGCCGCCACCGCCCCGGAGCCGTCCGGCCGTCGCTCCGCGACGACCGGGCGGCTCCGTCGTTCCGCCCTGGGGGGACCCCGGACCGTCGAGACCGCCCGCTGCGGCGGGTCCCTTCGACGGTCGGGGGCTCCCTCACGTCCGACAGGGCTTCCGGCGGCCGGGGGACACGGTGTTCACTGGGCGCATGCGAGCCATCTGGAAGGGCGCGATAACCTTCGGCCTGGTCAACGTGCCGGTGAAGATCTACAGCGCGACCGAGGACCACGACATCCCGCTGCACCAGGTCCACGACAAGGACGGCGGACGGATCCGGTATCAGCGCAAGTGCGAGATCTGCGGCGAGGTCGTCACCTTCGACCACATCGACAAGGCCTACGACGACGGCGAGCGCACCGTGGTCCTGTCCAAGGACGAGCTCAAGGCGCTGCCGGAGGAGCGCGACCGCGAGATCGACGTCGTGCAGTTCGTGCCCAGCGAGCAGGTCGACCCGATCATGTTCGACCGCGCCTACATCCTGGAGCCCGACTCCTCCTCCCCCAAGGCCTACGTCCTGCTGCGCCGCACCCTCGAGCAGACGGACCGCACCGCGATCGTCGAGTTCGCGCTGCGGCAGAAGACCCGCCTCGCCGCGCTGCGCGTGCGCGGCAAGCTCCTGATGCTGCAGACCCTGCTCTGGGCGGACGAGGTGCGGGAGGTCGAGTTCCCGTCGCTGGAGGGCACCACTCGGATCGCGGCGCGCGAGCTCGAGATGTCGGCGCACCTGGTCGACTCCTACTCCGAGGACTTCGACGCCGCGAAGTTCCACGACGCGTACCAGGAGGAGCTGCGCACGCTGATCGACGCCAAGATCGAGCAGGGCGACGCCCTCGACACCGCCGCGACCTTCGGCGAGGCGCCGGAGGAGGAGGGCGGCGGCGAGGTGCTCGACCTGATGGAGGCCCTCAAGCGCTCGGTCGAGCGCAGCCGCGGGGCGAAGGGCGCGCCGGCGGAGGAGGCTCCCGCCGAGAAGAAGGCCGCGACGAAGCCCGCCCCGAAGAAGGCGGCGAAGGCTCCGGCGACGACCGCCGCGAAGAAGAAGCCCGCGGCGAAGAAGGCCGACACGGAGAAGGGCGCCGACGCGCCTGCGAAGAAGCGGACCCCGAAGAAGACCGCGGCGGCGGAGAAGGCGGCGTCCTAGCCCCGCCGGATGCGGAGGGTCGGGGTCGGACGGAGCCTCAGGCCCGCTCGGCCGCCCGGTCGGGCTCGTCGGCCGCGTCCAGCTCGTCCACGTCGTCGAGGTCGACCGCGACCGAGCTGACCAGCGCGAGCAGCGCCTCCGCGTAGGCGTTCTCGGCCGCCGCGTCCTCGAAGGTCCGCGCCCGCCCGCCGAGCTCGACCTCGACGGCGAACCGCGCCTCCGGCTCCGCGAGGCGACGGAGGGAGCGGAAGGTCCCGCGGAGGAGCTCGCGCAGCTGGTCCTCCCGCGGCAGCCAGAGCGAGTCCTCCAGAGAGACGGAGTCGAGCGCCCATTCCGTGGTGCCGTTGAAGCCGAGGACGGTCCCGCTCGGGTACTCGTGCGCCTCGATGGTCATGTCGCTGACGGTGAAGACGTCGCCGTCGAAGCCCTCCCGCTCGATGCGGAAGCGGTCACCGGTGCGGGGCGTCCAGCGCACGCCCGCCGTGCGCAGGGCACGGGCCAGCTCGAAGGAGATCATCCGACGAGTGTGTCCCGCGAAGCCGCGAACGCGCCGCGAGCGGCACCCGCGCGCCCCGATGTCGGTGGATGAGTTTACGTTCATGAAACGTCCGGTTCACAGGCCGGGCACCCGCACTGCATAGCGTGGCCATGCGTGCCCCTTCCGGGGGTGCGCTGGCCGCGCCGCGCGGCGACGACGCTGCGACCGCTCTTCCGAGCGGCGATCGAGAGGACCACCATGCCCGACTCTCCCACCCCGCCCGACCGCCGCCGGAGGCGCGGGCTCGGCCTGGCGGCCCTGACCGGACTGGCCCTGGCGGCCGCTCCGCTGGTCGCGACCTCCGCCGCGGCCGCGCCCTCGGGCGACGAGCTCGTCATCAGCGAGGTCTTCGCCCGCGGAGGCTCCGCCGGTGCCGCGTTCAGCAACCGCTACGTGGAGCTCTACAACCCCACCGCCGCCGAGATCGCCCTCGGCGGCCTCTCGATCCAGTACCGCTCGGCGACCGGCACCGCGAACCCCACCACGACCGTGCCGCTCACCGGCTCGGTGCCCGCCGGCGGCCACTTCCTGCTCGCCGGCGCCAGCAACGGCACCAACGGCGCGGCCCTGCCGACGCCCGACCAGAGCGCGAACGGCCTCAACATGGCCGCCGCGGGCGGCACCCTCTTCCTCGTCGACGGGACCTCGGCGCTCGTGGCGCCGCCCACCGGCGCCGCCGCCCAGCCGGACGCGGTGATCGACCTCGTCGGCTACGGCACCTCGAACACCTTCGAGTCGTCCGTCGCCACGGTCCCCTCGCTCACCCAGACGATCGCCCGCGCAGACACCGCCACCGGCGACACCGACGTCAACTCGGCCGACTTCGCGCTCGGCGCACCGACCCCGCAGGCCGCGGGCGGAGGATCCGAGCCCGAGCCCACGACGCCGCCGACGACCACCCCGCCGACCACTCCCCCGACCACCCCGCCGGCCGAGATCCCGGCCGTCTCCATCGCGGAGATCCAGGGCACCGGCGACGCGTCGCCGCTCGTCGGCAGCACCGTCACCACCTCCGGCGTCGTCACCGCGCGCTACCCGTCCGGCGGCTACAACGGCTACGTCATCCAGACCCCCGGCACCGGCGGCGAGAGCTCGCGCACGGCCTCCGACGCCGTCTTCGTCTTCTCCTCCGCCTCCGTCGGGTCGGTCGCGATCGGCGACCACCTGCGCATCACCGGCGTGGTGAGCGAGTACAACGGCCTGACCGAGCTCACCCCGACCTCGGCCGCGACCGTCGTGAAGCTCGACGACGCCGCCGCAGCGCCGGTCCCGGCCGCTGTCGCGCTCCCCCGCACCGCCGCCGAGCGCGAGGTGCTCGAGAGCATGCTGATCGCTCCGCAGGGCGCCTACACGGTCACCGACACCTTCGACCTGAACAGCTTCGGCTCGGTCGGCCTCGCCGCCGGCACGTCCCCGCTGCTCACGCCGACCGAGGTCGCCCGCCCCGGCTCGCCGGAGCTCGCGGCCGTCGTCGCCGACAACGCCGCCCGCGCGATCACCCTCGACGACGGCGCCTCGATCAACTTCCTCGGCGCCGCCGCGAACAAGGCGATCCCGCTGCCCTACCTCACCACCACCGCGCCGATCCGCGTGGGTGCTCCGGCGACCTTCACCCGCCCCGTCGTCCTCGACTACCGCAACGGCGGCTGGGCCTTCCAGCCCACCACGCAGCTGACCGTCGAGAACGCCGGCGACGTGCAGCCCGCGACCTTCGCGAACACCCGGACCGCGAAGCCCGAGGCCGTCGGCGGCGACCTCTCGATCGCGTCCTTCAACGTGCTCAACTACTTCTCCACCACCGGCGACTCGATCACCGGCTGCACCTTCTACACCGACCGCGACGGCGACCCCGTCACGGTCAACAGCGGCTGCGACGCCCGCGGAGCGGCGAACGCCGATGACCTCGAGCGCCAGCAGGCCAAGATCGTGACCGCGATCAACACCCTCGGCGCGGGCGTCGTCTCGCTCGAGGAGATCGAGAACTCGGCCAAGTTCGGCAAGCCGCGCGACGAGGCCCTCGCCAACCTGACCGCCGCGCTGAACACGGCGGCCGGCTCCGAGGTCTGGGCCTACGTACCCTCCCCCGCAGCGCTCCCCGCGCTCGCGGACGAGGACGTCATCCGCACCGCCTTCATCTACAAGAAGGCAGTCATCGAGCCGGTCGGCGAGTCCGTCGTGCTCAACGACACGGTGAACTTCTCGAACGCCCGCAAGCCCCTCGCCCAGGAGTTCCGCCTCCTCGGCGACAGCGCCAGCGAGTTCGTCGCGATCGTGAACCACTTCAAGTCGAAGGGCTCCGGATCCGGCGCCGACGCCGACCAGGGCGACGGCCAGGGCGCCTCGAACGCCTCGCGCGTGAAGCAGGCGACCGCCCTCGTCGCCTTCGCCGACCGCCTCCGCACCGAGAAGGCCACCGAGCTCGTCTACCTGCTGGGCGACTTCAACGCCTACTCGAAGGAGGACCCGGTGAAGGTGATCACCGACGCCGGCTACATCGACCAGGGTGCGAAGGACGGCAAGTACTCGTACTCGTTCGACGGCGCGGTCGGCTCGCTGGACCACGTCTTCGCCTCGCCCGCGGCCGACAGGACGGTCACCGGGGTCGACACCTGGAACATCAACAGCGGCGAGTCCGTGGCACTGGAGTACAGCCGCTACGACTACAACGCGACGATCTTCTACGACACCTCGGCGTACCGCTCCAGCGACCACGACCCGGTCGTCGTCGGCCTCGACCTGCCCGAGACCCGGACGGACCCGGAGCCCGAGCCCGTCACGGTCATCGACGTCGCGACCACCGCCTCCACCAAGCGCCTCGCCGTCGTGCGGACGCTGACGGTGTCGGCGGTGAACAACGGCGACGAGACGGTCTCGATCGAGATCACGACGGCGTACGGCAGCAAGACGAAGAAGACGGTCAAGCCCGGCCAGTCGTTCACGGTCAAGACCGTGACCGTCTTCACGCCCATCAAGGCCGGCACGGCGACCATCGAGGTCACCGCGCCCGACGGCACCGAGCGCGTCTACAAGCAGGCGTATCGCGGCGCCTGATCCCGCGCGACCCCTGATCTCGGCGAGCTCCGGCTCCTAGAGTTCGGGGATGCCCGAGGGAGACAGTGTGCACCGTCTCGCCGCCCGCCTCAGGCGGGCGGCGGACGGCCGCACCGTCCTCGAGGGCGAGCTGCGCTCCGGGGACGCGGCCGGCACCTCCCTCGCCGGGCTGAGGATCCTCGAGCACGACACCCACGGCAAGCACCTCCTCACCCGCTTCTCCGGCGGAACGACCCTGCACACCCACCTGCGGATGCAGGGCTCCTGGACCGTGACCGCTCCCGGCCGAGCGGTCCCCCGCTCGGTGCAGAAGGACGTCCGTGTCCGCCTCCGCCTCGACGACGGCTCGACCCTGTGGGGCATCGACCTCCCGGTCGTCGAGCTCCTCGCCACCCGCGACGAGCCGCGCGCCGTCGGGCACCTCGGGCCCGACCCGCTCCGCGCGGACTGGGACGCCGACGAGGCCGTCCGGCGCCTCTCCCGCCTCCCGGACCGGCCCGTCGTCGCCGCACTCCTCGACCAGCGCTGCCTCGCGGGTCTCGGCAACCTCTGGGCCAACGAGGTCTGCTTCCTCCGCGGGGTCTGGCCCTGGCGGCCGATCGGCTCCCTCGACGTCCGCGCCCTCGTGGCGACCGCGGCGAGAGGCCTCCGCGCCTCCGTCACGATCCCGGGGATGTTCCAGACCACCACCGGTGACACCCGCCGCGGCGAGCGGCACTGGGTCGCGGGGCGCGCCGGGCGCCCGTGCCTGCGCTGCGGCACGACGGTGCTCGTCCGCGACGAGGTCCGCGACGACCCCGAGCAGCGCCGCACCTGGTGGTGCCCGCACTGCCAGCCGGAGCAGGCGGCCGCCCCCTGAGCCCGCGTACCGCCGCCTCAAGCCCGCGTACCGCTGCCGACGGCCCGTGCGTAGGCTGGCCGCATGACGAACGAGTGGGGAACTCCGGATCCGTCCGCCCGGCGAGACCGGTCCGCGGAGGTCGTCCCGGCGGCCGCCTCCGGCGAGGAGGTGGAGACCGCCCGCGTCGAGGACGCCGAGCGCGCGCTCGCCGTGCGCGAGGTCAAGCGGCGCCGCGACTTCCTGGGATCGCTCGGCGGATGGGCGAGCGTCTCGGCGATCACGACCGCCGTCTGGGTCGGCACAGGGGCCGACGGCTACTTCTGGCCGATCTGGCCGATGATCGGGATCGGGATCGGCGTCGTCGGCCAGGCCGCGTCGATCTGGGGTCCCGCCCGCAAGGAGATCACCGAGGCTGACATCGCCGCCGAGATGCAGCGCCGGGAGAAGCGCGGCCGCTGATCAGTCCAGGCGGCCGACCGAGGTGACGCGGACGACGGCCGCACCCTGCTCGTCCGACTCGGCGAGGTCGACGGTCGCCGAGATCCCCCAGTCGTGGTCGCCGGCCGGATCGTCGAGGATCTGCCGCACGAGCCACTGCGTCGGCTCCTCCGTGACGAGCAGCATCTTCGGCCCCCGGGCGTCGGGCCCGATGCCGATGCTGTCGTGCTCGTCGTAGTAGTCGTCCAGCGCGGCGCCCCACGCGTCGGCGTCGAAGCCGGCGGCGGCGTCGAGCTCGCCGAGCGCCTCGTGGTCGTCGAGGGCGGCGAGGGTCACCCGGCGGAACATCTCGTTGCGCACCAGCACGCGGAAGGCGCGGTGGTTCGCGGTGAGGCGGCGCGGAGCGGGCGGCACGATCGCCTGGTCCGCCGCGTGGAGCGCCGGATTGACCAGCTCCTCCCACTCGTCGACCAGCGAGGAGTCGACCTGGCGCACGAGCTCGCCCAGCCACTCGATCAGGTCGTGCAGCTCCTCGTTCTTCAGCTCGTCGGGGATGGTCTGCCGGGCCGCGCGGAACGCGTCGGACAGGTAGCGCAGCACCAGTCCCTCCGAGCGGGAGAGCTTGTAGAAGGCGGTGTACTCGCCGAAGGACATCGCCCGCTCGTACATGTCGCGCACGACCGACTTCGGCGAGAGCTCGAAGTCCTTCACCCACGGCTGCGCCGCGGTGTAGGTCTCGAAGGTCGCCTCGAGGAGCTCCTCGAGCGGCTTGGGGTGCGTGACGGACTCGAGCAGCTCCATCCGCTCCTCGTACTCGATCCCCTCGGCCTTCATCGCGGCGACGGCCTCGCCGCGGGCCTGGAACTGCTGGGCCCCTAGGATCGGGCGCGGGTCGTCGAGGGTCGCCTCGAGCACCGAGATCACGTCGAGCGCGAAGCTCGGAGACTCCGGGTCGAGAACGTCGAACACGGCCAGCGCGAACGGCGAGAGCGGCTGGTTGAGCGCGAAGTTCGGCTGCAGATCGACGGTCAGGCGGATGCGGGTCACGCCGTCGGCGCCGACGCTCTGCTCGACCACTCCTGCCTCCCGCAGCGTCCGGTAGATACCGAGCGCCCGGCGGGCGAGCTGCAGCTGCCGCTTCCACGGCTCGTGGTTGTCGAAGATCAGGGCGTGCACGTTCGCGTAGGCGTCGCCGCCGCGGGCGATCACGTTCAGCAGCATCGCCGAGGTGATCGTCATGTGCGAGGTCAGCGTCTCGGGCTCAGCGTCGACGAGCTTGCGGAAGCTCGGCTCGCCCCAGCTGACGAAGCCCTGCGGCGCGCGCTTGGCGACCCACTTCCTCCGCTTCTTCGGGTCGTCGCCCATCTTGTCGAGAGCCTTCCGGTTCTCGGACTCGTGCTCGGGGGCCTGCACGACCACGGTCCCGGCGGTGTCGTACCCCGCGCGACCGGCGCGGCCGGCGATCTGGTGGAACTCGCGGGCCGAGAGCTGGCGGGTCCGGGTGCCGTCGTACTTGGTCAGCGCGGTGAGCAGCACGGTGCGGATCGGGACGTTGATGCCGACGCCGAGGGTGTCCGTGCCGCAGATCACGCGCAGCATGCCCTGCTGTGCGAGCTGCTCGACCAGGCGGCGGTACTTCGGCAGCATGCCCGCGTGGTGCACGCCGATCCCCAGCCGGAGCAGCCGGGAGAGGGTCTTGCCGAACGCGGTGGTGAAGCGGAAGCCGCCGATCACCTCGGCGATGCGGTCGCGGTGCTCGCGGGTGGCGATGTTCGCGCTGGTGAGCGCCTGCGCACGCTCGAGAGCGGCCGCCTGCGAGAAGTGCACGACGTAGACCGGCGACTGGTTCGTCGAGAGCAGCTCCTCGATGGAGTCGTGGATCGGCGCGATCTCGTAGAAGTAGTGCAGCGGCACCGGGCGCTCCACGCCGGTGACCCGGGCGGTCTCCCGGCCCGTACGGCGGCTGAGGTCGGCGGCGAGCGCCGTCACGTCGCCGAGGGTGGCCGACATCAGCACGAACTGCACGTGCGGGAGGGTGAGCAGCGGCACCTGCCACGCCCAGCCGCGCGCCGGGTCCGCGTAGAAGTGGAACTCGTCCATCACGACCTGGTCGACCGGGGTGTCCTCGCCGTGCCGGAGCGCGAGGTTCGCGAGGATCTCGGCCGTGCAGCAGATGATCGGCGCGTCGGCGTTCACCGAGGAGTCGCCGGTGACCATCCCGACGTTGGAGGCGCCGAAGACGTCGACCAGCGCGAAGAACTTCTCGGAGACGAGCGCCTTGATCGGCGCCGTGTAGAAGCTGCGGCGTCCGGAGGCGAGCGCCGCGGCGTGCGCGCCGATCGCGACGAGCGACTTCCCGGTGCCGGTGGGCGTCGAGAGGATCAGGTTGGAGCCGGAGGCGATCTCGAGCATGGACTCGTCCTGCGCCGGGTAGAGCGGGAGGCCGCGCGACTCCGCCCACTCGGTGAAGGCCAGGTAGACCGCGTCGTCGTCGACGCGCCCGTCCGCGTCGGGCGTCGGCATCCGGTCGAGCAGCGTCGAGGTCATCCCCCCATCCTCCCAGCCCGCGGCCCGTCGCTCAGGTGCGATCCGTCACGGACGGCCCGTGCGCCCCCGGCCTCACGGGCCGCGGGTGACGGATCGGTCCGCCGGAGCGAGGGCCCCGTCGACGAGTCCGACGACGCGGTCGGCATCGGCCAGCACGGAGGGGTCGTGCGAGACGCAGACCACGGTCGCGCCGCGGTCCGCCTCCGCGCGCAGGACCGACCGGATCCGCTCCGCGCTCGCCGAGTCGAGGCCGGTGGTGGGCTCGTCCAGGAGCAGCAGGCCGGCCCCGCGGGCGAGCCCCTGGGCGAGGAGCGCCCGCTGCCGCTGACCGCCGGAGAGCACCGCGAAGGGCTCCCGGGCGAGCGCGGCGATCTCCATCCGCTCGAGCGCGGTGGCGATCGCGTCCGCCGCGCGCGCGTCGCTGCGGCGGAGGCGGCCGAGCCGGCCCCAGGTGCCCACCGCGACCACGTCGCGCACCGTCACCGGGAGGAGGTCCGGGATCGACGCCCGCTGCGGCACGAAGGCGATCGCTCCGGTGACGTCCCGCGTGCCGGACGTCAGTGGACGCACTCCCGCGATCACCTCCAGGAGCGTCGACTTGCCGGCGCCGTTCGGCCCGGCGATCACGGTCAGCGAGCGCGCGGCGACGTCGAGATCGACCCCCGCGAGAGCGCGGCGGGAGCCGAAGTCGACGTGAGCGCCTCGGAGGCGGACCGGGGGCTCGGGCAGGGGTGAGACGTCCATCCCGACGAGCGTACAGGTGTGATAACTGTTCTCATTATCGTGTACGGTCGGGCACCATGCCCAGCCTCCTCGCCGGAATCCTCGAGCCGTTCGCTCTCGACTTCCTCCAGCGCGCCCTCCTCGGCGGCGTCCTCGTCGCGGTCCTCTGCGGCGTCGTCGGCACCTGGGTGGTCCTCCGCGGGATGGCCTTCCTCGGCGAGGCGCTCGCCCACGGGATGCTCCCCGGCGTCGCCCTCGCGACGGTGCTCGGCGCGCCCGTCCTCGTGGGCGGCGCAGCCAGCGCGGTGCTGATGAGCCTCGGCATCGCGGCCCTGCAGCGGCGCGGACGACTGTCCTACGACACCAGCATCGGCCTGCTCTTCGTCGCCATGCTGGCGCTGGGGGTCATCGTGATCTCGCACTCGGGCAGCTTCGCCACGGACGCGACCTCGATCCTCTTCGGCGACATCCTCGCGATCACTCCCGTCGACATCGGGCTGCTCGCCGCCGCCGCCGGAGTCGGCCTCCTCGTCGCAGCGGCCTTCCACCGCCCGCTCGTCGCCCTGGCGCTGGATCCGCGCATCGCCGCGGTGCTCGGCCTCGGTCCGCGCTCGGCTCAGGCCGCGCTGGTCGGCCTGGTGACTCTCGCCGTCGTCGCCTCCTACCAGGCGGTCGGCTCGCTCCTCGTCGTCGGGCTCCTGCTGGCTCCCGCGGTGGCCGCCGGTCACTGGACCACGCGCATCCCGACCCGGATGCTGCTCGCGTCGATCCTCGGCGCGGCCTCCGTGCTCGTCGGCCTGCTCGTCTCCTGGCACGCGGCCACGGCGGCGGGCGCCTCGGTCGCCGGCACGGCCATCGCGGTCGCCGCGGTGTCCTGGGCGGTCCGCTCGGCCGCGTCGGCCCTCGCGTCCCGGTCGGGCCCTCAGCCGGTCGCCGCATGAGGCCCTGCCGGCACCGCTCCTCCCCCGCTCACCCTCGAAAGGACTCCGTGCACTCCCGAACCACCGCCTCCACCGTCCTCCTGGGCGCTCTCGCGCTGGGCCTGGCCGCCTGCTCGACCGATGCCTCCGCGCCGGCCGCGGACGACACGGGTTCCGGCCACGGCGCCGTCGCGAATGCCGCCGAGCTCGCCGAGCCGCGCCTGGGGCTGACGTCGATCGACCCGTCGGGCGCCGTGTCGCACCTCGACCTCCTCGACGAGACGGTCACCGGCCTCGGCACCATCGGCGCACCCAGCGCGATGACGACCGACGGCCGCTACCTCTTCGCCCAGACCGATGCGGGCGTCGAGATCGTCGACAGCGGCGTGTGGACCTGGGACCACGTCGACCACTTCCACTACTACCGCGCGGACCCCCGCCTGATCGGCACGGTCGAGGGCTCCGGGACGGCCGTCGTCGCCACGACGAACCTCTCGACCACCGGCGGAACCGGACTCTTCTTCCCCGACACCGGCGAGGCGGTCCTCCTCGACACCGAGGCGCTGTCGAAGGGCGCGATCGTCGAGCGGTTCCGGAAGGACGTCGAGCCCGGACCCGGGATGGTCGTGCCCGTCGGCTCGTCCGCACTGGTGACCGAGGGGTCCGGATCCGGAGCGGCCGTCGCCGGCTACGACTCGGACGGCGAGCCGACGGGCCTCCGCGAGGCCTGCCCCGACCCCGCCGGGACGATCACCACCCGCGTCGGCGCCGTCATCGGCTGCTCCGACGGCGCACTCCTGGCGTCGATCGAGGACGAGGAGCTCATCGTCGAGCGGATCCCCTACCCCGCCGGCACCACCGCGCCACCCGCCGCCTCCTTCGACAACCGTGAGGGCCGCCCCACGGTCGCCGGCCTCGCCGGGGACGCGGGCATCTGGCTCCTCGACACCCGGGAGCGCTCCTGGAGCCTCCTCCCCTCTCCCGCCCCGCTGGCGCAGGTCACCGCGGTGGACGACGCGGACGAGACCGTCCTCGCCCTCGCCGCCGACGGCCGCGTGCTGGTGCTCGACGGCTCCGACGGCGCGGTCCTCGCCGAGACCGCGCCCCTCGTCGCGGACACGACCGCGGACGGCTCGCGGCCCGTCCTGATCGCCGACCAGCAGCGGGCCTACCTCAGCGCGCCCGCCGAGCGGAAGCTGCACGAGATCGACTACGCGGACGGCGCGCGCCTCGCCCGCACCTTCGAGACCGCCACCGAGCCGGCCTTCATGGCGGAGACGGGCCGATGAGGCGCGGCTGGGCCCTCGCCTCCGCCGCGGCGGTCCTGTTCCTGTCGGGCTGCACGTCCGCGGAGGAGGACGAGAGGCCCCTCGTCATCGTCTCCACCAACATCCTCGGCGACGTCGTGGGCGAGCTCGTCGGCGACGAGGCGCAGGTCGTCACGCTGATGAAGCCCGACGCCGACCCGCACTCCTTCGAGATCTCGGCGCAGGAGGCGGCGCGCCTGCGCTCCGCCGACCTCGTCGTCTCGAACGGGCTCGGACTCGAGGAGGGCCTGCAGCAGCACCTCGACGAGGCCTCCGGTGAGGACGTCCCCGCGTTCGTCGCCGGCGACGCCGTCGACGTCCTCGACTACAGCGAGGGCGACGCGGAGGGGAGCCCGGACTCGCACTTCTGGACGGACCCCGGCCGGATGATCGACGTCGTCGACTCCCTCGGGCCCGTGCTCGCCGCGCTCGACGGCGTCGATCCGGCCGCCGTCCGGGACCGGACGGCCGGCTACCGCGCCGAGCTCGAGCGGCTCGACTCCGAGATGGCCGCGGCGTTCGCCGCGATCCCCGCCGAGCGCCGCGCCCTCGTCACCAACCACCACGTCTTCGGGTACCTCGCCGACCGCTTCGACTTCGACGTCGTCGGCGCCGTCATCCCCGGAGGCACGACCCTCGCGGCGCCGTCCGCCTCCGACCTCGCCGATCTCGTCGACGCGGTCGAGCAGACCGGCGTCCCCACGATCTTCGCGGAGTCCTCGTCTCCCGACCGCCTGGTCCAGGCGCTCGCGAGCGAGGCCGACATCCGCGTGGAGGTGGTCGAGCTGTTCACGGAGTCCCTGACGGCGCCCGAGGGCGGCGCTCCCGACTACCTCGCCATGATGCGCGTCAACACACAGCGCATCGCCACCGGGCTCTCCCCGTGAGCCCTCCGATCCACCACCAGGAAGAAGAAGCACCCATGCAGAATCCCCACGTCCGGCGGGCGGGCCTCGGCCTGATCGCCGCCTGCTCGATCACGGTCCTCGCGGCCTGCTCGTCGAGCTCGACCCCGGCCGCCGAGTCCTCGGCGTCCACCGCACCGGCCACCGAGGCCGCGGCGGCCGCCGGCGCCCGCGTCGCCGTCGCCTACGAGGGCGGCATCCTCGTCCTCGACGGCGAGACCCTCGAGACCGTCGCGGACATGGACTCCGAGGAGTTCACCCGCCTCAACCCCGCCGGCGACGACCGCCACGTCATGGTCACCATGAGCGAGGGGTTCCAGCTCCTCGACACCGCCGCCGGCACCAGCGGCGAGCCGGAGCTGACGGACATCGTCTTCCCCGCGGACACCCCGGGCCACGTCGTCCGGCACGCCGGGAAGACCGTCCTCTACGCCGACGGCACGAGCGACACGACCGTCCTCGAGACCGCCGACCTGGCGTCCTCGGACGGGATGCCCGAGACCGAGACCATCCCGGGCGTCGAGGCGCACCACGGCGTCTCGATCGTCCTCGAGGACGGCACCTTCCTCACCACGGTCGGTGACGCCGACGGGCGCAAGGGCATCGAGGTGCGCGACGCCTCCGGCGCCGTGACGGCCACGAACGACCAGTGCCCCGGTGTCCACGGAGAGGGCACGGCCGAGAACGAGGTCGTCGTCTTCGGCTGCGAGAACGGCGCCCTGGTCTACGACGGCGGCGAGATCACGAAGCTCGAGGCGCCGGACCAGCCGTACGGCCGCATGGGCAACGCCTGGGTCAGCGAGACCAGCCCGATCATCGTCGGCGACTACAAGGACGACCGCGACGCCGAGGGCTACCTCCTGCACCGCGTGGCGCTGATCGACACCGAGGCGAAGACCCTCGACGTCGTCGACCTGCCCGAGGGCGTCGAGTACACCTTCCGCGGCGTCGCCCGCGGCCCCGACGACCTGGCGTACATGATCGCCTCGGACGGCGCGATCCACGTCCTCGACCCCGGGACCGGCGAGCTGACCGCCTCCTACCCCGTCGTCGACGCCTGGGAGAGCCCGGTCGAGTGGCAGGACCCGCACCCCGCGATCACGGTCGCCGGAGACATCGCCTACGTGACCGACCCGGCCGCCGACAGCATCCACGCCGTCGACCTCACCACGGGAGAGGTCGTCGCCACGGGCGAGCTCGACGTCACGCCGAACGAGATCGCCGTCGCCGCGAGCTGACCATCGGCACGGAGGAGGGGCGCGGGGCCGTGGGCTCCGCGCCCCTCCTGTTCACCTGGAGGGGCCAGGATCTCCGCATGACGACCGACTTCGATCTCGACCAGGTGGTGCGCGACGTGACCGCGAACGTGCGCAAGAAGTTCCCCGACCACTCCGAGGAGCAGGTCGCGCCGCTCGTGCGCGAGGAGCTCGCGGACCTGCAGGACCGGCCCGTGCAGGACTACCTGACGGTGCTCACGGAGCGAGCGGTCAAGCGCCGCCTCAAGCGTGAGGCGCGCGGGGAGTAGACCGGGTCAGGCGAGCGCCCGCTCGATCGACGCCCGCAGCGCCGGAGCCGGCCGGAACGCGCCCGCCTCCTCCGCCTCGAGGAGCGCCTGCGCGTCCGCCGGGCTGTGCTCGCGGTACCAGCGGTCGACCGGGACGCCGTGCCCGGGCCGGCTCACGACCTCGACGGCGTCGCCCGCCTCCACCGATCCGCGGTGCAGCACCCGCAGGTACGCGCCGGTGCGCCCCTCGTCGGCGAAGCGCTTCACCCACTGCGGCTCTCCGAGGGCCCGCTGGAACGTCGCGCACGGCGTCCGCGGCATCGTCACCTCGACCTCGACCGCCTCGCCGATCCGCCAGCGCTCGCCGATCGCGGCTCCGCTCACGTCGAGGCCCGCGATCCGCAGGTTCTCGCCGAACATCCCCGCGGCAACCGGCCGCCCCAGGCGCTCCGCCCACCAGAGCGCGTCCTCGTCGGAGTAGGCGTAGAGCGCCTTGTCGAGGCCGCCGTGGTGCGCGCGATCGGCCTGCACGTCGCCGTAGAGGCCCAGGTCGCGCACTCCGACGGGACCCTCGACCGGCCGCTTGTCGATCGCGGTCACGCCGACCGTGCCGGAGTCGGGCAGGAGGCGGGCGACGCGGCACACGGCGAGCAGGCGGGGCATGCCGCCATGGTGCCAGCACTAGGCTCGCCGCGTGCGCGACGCGACCGCTCCTCCCCGGCTCGACCCCCTCCTCCTCGACGGCCTCGCCGAGGGGTATGCCGGGGACACGGGCGCCCGGGAGCACGCCGAAGGGCTGCGCTTCGCCGGCACCGACCTCACCGGCGCCGATCTCACCGCGGCCTCCTTCAGCGAGTGCGCGCTGGAGGGAGTGGTCCTGGACGGCGCCCTGCTGCGGGCCGCGTCGATCGCGGAGTCGCGGCTCGAGCGGCTGGACGTCCCCGGGCTCTCGGCGCCGCGGAGCCGGCTCCGATCCGTCGAGCTGCTCGCCTCGCGGCTGGGCTCGGCCGAGCTCTACGAGAGCACCTGGGAGCAGGTGCGCGTGGCCGACTGCAAGCTCGGCTACCTGAACCTCCGCGGCGCCGCGGTGCGCGACGTGCTGCTCGAGCGCTGCACGATCGACGAGCTCGACCTGGCGGGTGCCACCGGCACGCGGCTGCGCCTGGTCGACTGCGACGTCCGCTCCCTCGATCTCTCCCGGGCCCGGATCGAGCACCTCGATCTGCGCGGCGCCGAGCTGCACGTGCTCACCGGGCTGGACGGCCTCCGCGGCGCCACCCTCTCCGAGCTGCAGCTCAGCCTCCTGCTGCCGCTGTTCGCGGAGCACTTCGGGGTGCGGGTGGGCTGAGCCGCCGGTCCGCCTAGCGCCGGCGGGCGATCAGCCGCGTCAGAGCGCGGCGGCCGAGGAGGAACACGGCCAGCACGACGGCCGTCACGATCACGAAGCTCCACTGCACGCCCTGCCCGGAGGCGATCCGCAGGAGCATCCCGCCCGCGACGGTCACCCCCCAGACGACGAGCCCGGCGGGCACGATCCGGTCCGGAAAGCGCCACGAGCGCGTGACGACCCAGCCGAGCAGGAGCGCCGCCAGGAACGGCCAGAGCGTGGTGAGCAGGCCGATCAGCGCCGACCCCTCGTCGTGGCTCCCGCGGCCGATCAGCACGAAGACCAGGACGAGCACGGCGTCGAGGGCGAGGCCGAGCCCCGCGTGCCGGGTCATGCGGGCTCCGTCACGAAGTCGATGAGCTGCTCGACCCGGCCCAGCAGCGCCGGCTCCAGGTCCTGGAAGGTCCGCACCCGGCCGAGGATGCGCTGCCAGGCGCGCGCGATGTCGGCCTGCTCCTCGTGCGGCCAGCCGAGCGCCTCGCAGATCCCGTGCTTCCACTCGGTTCCGCGAGGGATCTCGGGCCAGCGCTCCAGGCCGATCCGGCCGGGCTTCACGGCCTGCCAGACGTCGATGTAGGGGTGGCCGACGACGAGGACGTGGGCGCCGTGCGGACCGGCGGCGACCTGCTCGGCGATCCGCGACTCCTTCGAGCCGCGCACCAGGTGGTCGACGAGCACGCCGATGCGGCGGCCCGGACCGGGCCGGAACTCTCGCACCAGCTCGTCGAGGTTGTCGACGCCCTCGATGTACTCGACGACGACGCCCTCGACCCGCAGGTCGTGGCCCCAGACCTTCTCGACCAGCTCGGCGTCGTGCCGGCCCTCGACGTAGATGCGGCTGGGCAGGGCGACCCGCGCCTTCGCGTCGGCGACGTGGAAGGAGCCGGAGGCGGAGCGCGCGCGACCGAGGCCGGCGTCGCGCTTCAGCCCGGGCGCCTTCAGCGACACGGGCTTCCCCTCGAGGAGGAACCCGGGCCCCAGCGGGAACACGCGGACCTTGCCGAACCGGTCCTCCAGCCGCACCATCCGCAGCTCCACGCCGAGCACGGCACCCACGAAGCCGGAGGCGACCTCCTCGACCACCAGATCGCGCTCGGCCTCGACCACCGCCACCTCGACCCTGCCGCGGGCGCGCCAGTCGCCGGCGAGCACGTCCTGCCCGTACCTGTCCTCGTCCATCGCACCGAGGGTAGCCGGAGGCGCGCGGGGCGCCGCGCGGACACGGCGCATGCACCTCTGCTTACATGAGCAGATGACCGAGGACCTCGAACCCGCCGCCGAGCTCTTCAAGGTGCTGTCCTCCTCCTCCCGGCTGCGCCTGCTCCGGGCCCTCGCCGAGGAGACGTCGACGGTCGGGCGGCTGGCCGAGGTGACCGGGCTCTCGCAGCCGCTGGTCTCGCAGCACCTTCGGATGCTCCGCACCGCCGGGCTGGTCGCGGTCGAGCGCGTGGGCCGCGAGGCGCACTACTCCGTCGCCGACACCCACGTCACGCACATCGTCGACGACGCTGTCCGGCACGCCCTGGAGGGGTGACCTCCGTCCCTGTCGGGAACGATGATCGCTCTCGATTAGGCGCATCCATTGCAATGCGTTTATGGATCTGGTCGACTGGAGCCCGTCGCGTCCGCGGCCCCCGCATCCGGAAAGGCAGCACAATGAGCACCACCGATCTCCACGCCGAGCACCCCGTCACCGAGCACGAGCACGGCGAGGGCTGCGGCCACCCGGCCGTGCAGCACGAGGACCACGTCGACTACGTCCACGGCACGCACCACCACGCCCTGCACGGCGACCACTACGACGAGCACGAGTCGGAGGCCGAGCACTCGACCGCCGACCACGAGCACGGCGACGCCTGCGGGCACGAGACCGTGCAGCACGACGACCACGTGGACTTCGTCCACGACGGCCACAAGCACGCCGCTCACTCCGGCCACTACGACGAGCACTGAGGCCGTGCGCGACGGGAGGGCTCGCACCCTCCGGTCGGCGCTCAGCCCTGACGGGCCTTGAAGCGCGGGTTCAGCTTGTTGATCACGAAGACGCGGCCCCGGCGGCGGACGACCTGCGATCCGGGCTGTGCCTTCATCGACCTGAGGGAGTTGCGGACCTTCACGGATGCTCCTGTCGTTAATGAGAACTGTTATCGATAGAGTAGCGGTCCATGGAGCCCCAGCACCCCGCACCCCCCGTCCTCGCCGTCACCCTCGTCAGCGCGACCGACCCCCGGGACGCCGGGCGGACCGCCGCGCTCCTCGCCGGCAGGCCCGAGTCCCGGATCGCCTTCGAGGTCGATCCGCCCGGCGCCGACGGTCCCGCTCTCGCCGAGGAGCTCCACCGGCGCCTCGCGGCCGACGCCGACGACGGCCACCGCGGTCACACGGTCGTCGCCCTCGATGGCCAGGCCGACCCGCTCGAGATCGGACTCGTGCTCGAGCACCTCTGCGCGCAGCGGCATCCCGCCGACACCCGCATCGCGATCCTCGACGTGGTCGCCGTGACGTCGACGGAGGAGATCCTGCGCGTGCTCTGCGGCGGCGCGGGCCCCTCCTTCGACTCGGCGGAGCGCCTCGCCGCCCGCCTGGAGTTCTCGAGCCTCATCGCCCTCGCCGAGCCCCTCTCCGAGAGCGACCCCGAGCGGACCGCACTCGTCCGCGACCTCCTGCGAGCACTCGCCCCCACCGCCGATCTCCTCCCCGCCGGTGAGCTCCGGGCGGCGCCACGGAGGCTCCACCCCCGGCGCGCGCACGCGATCGCCTCCTCGATGGGCTGGCAGTGCGCCCTCAACGGGACCTCGCGGCGCCGCGCCTCGGGCACGACCGTCGAGGAGTTCGTGTTCCGCGATCCGCTGCCCTTCCACCCCGGCCGCCTGAGCACGGCGGTCCACGGGGAGCTGGTGGCGGAGAAGGTGGGCCGCATCCTCCGCTCCCGCGGCCTGGTGCGCCTGGCGACGCGCGCCGACCGGGTCGGCTCGTGGTCGGTCGCCGGCGACGTGCTGACGCTGGACCCGACCAGCCTGCTCAGCTGGGACGAGGACGCGCCTCTCGGCCAGGAGCTCGCCTTCTTCGGGACGGGCCTGGACACCGGGAGGCTGACCGCCGTCCTGCAGAGCTGCCTGCTCACCCCCGAGGAGCTGCTGGCCGGCCCCGCCGCCTGGGCGGAGTACGCGGACCCCTTCCCGCGTTGGGTGGACGAGCACCGGCACTGAGCCGGGCGTCCTCTGCCGCGCGGGACTCGACGAGAGCGACCCGCCGAGGACACCATTAGGCGAATGGTCCTCCGAACGCGCCATCGGACTTCTGGAACCCGCCCGATCATTGATGATCTGCGATAACCCTGCAATTGTGACTGGTGTCAAAGATGACGTTGAGAGAAGGAGATGTTCTTGCCAGGCGCCAGAAGATCGGTTCGAGCGCTGCTCATGGGCACCGTACTTGCTTTCACCTCATTGGTCGCGACACCTGCGACGGCCGATCCGGGAGTCGTCACAGCGACCCGAACAGCAGAATCGACAATGCAATCTTTCGGCTTGCTCACGCCTATCGCCGCCTCCAGTGAACGCGCCGCTCGACTAAGCTCCGAATCAGAGCACCTGGAGCCGAGCGGCTCCCTCTCGACGAAGTCCGGCCTCACGGTCGAATACAGGAACCACAGCGTCGGCATCACTCCAGGAACCGCTGTCCGATCGGCGAGCGTCGGGCCTTCAGGCGCGCTCGTCTACAACATGAGCGACTCCTACGATTACGCGTTCACAGGGGCAGGCCATGTTCTCAATGCGGGCTTTGCTCTCATCAAGGACCAGGCAGCCCCATCTGATTACAGATTCGACGTGACCGTGGATGGAGAACCCGCCATCCTTGAGTTCATCGACCACTCGGTTGCGGTGAAGGATTCACACGGACGGACCGTCAACTTCATAAATCCGGCCTGGGCCTCAGATTCCACCGGCGCTCCTGTCAGGACCAGTTTCTCGATCGACGGCGGCACGCTGGTGCAGAGAGTGCATCACACGGGCGCATCCTATCCCGTGGTCGCCGACCCCAGCCTCGCCTGTGACATCGCATTCTGTACAATCATGCTCAACAGAACCGAGACGAAAACCGCGTCGCAATCTACCGCAGCAGCGGCAGGATTACTGTGCGGATCAATGACGGCCGCATTCGCCCCCTCGGAGCGGTGTGCGGCGCTTACGGCGCCGTATTCCACGTCGCCGCAGTTCAAGCGAACAACTCTGGCCAGTGCCTCGGCGCACGCTACCTCACTATAGGTGGCTCTCTGCACCCGGTCATCCAGCGCTGTTAGAGCGCGCGAAGAACAGCGAAGGAGATTCAATGGCCTCTGATCACGATCTCAGTCGGGCGATGCGCCGAGAATTGCGCAATCCCATCCTTGGAGGATTGGCGCTTCTGCTGTTCGGCGGTACAGCGGTTCTATTGCTTCTGTTCTGGTTCACCTATGCACGCGCCGTTCTCACGCCCTTCGTCGGGCCTGGAACGGGACTGGTCCTCACTGCTTTTACCGTGGAGGTAGCTCGACGCGCTAGGAGGCGCATGCGCGCGGAGGAGCGGGAGAGCTGACCTCGGAGCCTCGATCGACGGAGATTCTCGTCGCGCCATTGAGCGGCGAAAATATCCGTCGCCGGTGGAGGACATTCCGTGTCTGACCAGCCCGGCCGGTATACGCCAACCGGAGTCGAACGATCGGACTATCCAATTTGGGATGCAACCGACCTCTACGGCAAACGAAGAGTGATCGACGGAGGGGACGCAGCGCGGCCGTCCACCGTGCGGAGACGACGGGCGACCGCAGCGCCGACGGGCTCCGGGACGCACGGAGCCGACCGTGCGCCGGGAGTGTGACGCGCGGAGGCTCCCTCCGGGCGGCGGGTGAGTAGGCTGACCGGACAGCACGTGCTCCGGGGTCGGTGGGAATTCCGAACCGGCGGTCACAGTCCGCGAGCCGCAGCCCCTCGAGAGGGGCGGCGGTTGACCTGGTGGAACTCCAGGACCGACGGTGAAAGTCCGGAGGAGAGGCAGCACGAGCGTCGCGCATCACCGCGCGATGCTGAGCGACGGTGCCCGCGCACCGTCGATCGAGACCCCGGAGTTCGGCGACGAACGGAAGAACCGGGAATGACGATCGACTACGAGCACGCGATGCGCCGGGCGCTGGCGCTCGCCGAGCGCGGGCCCGCCCGCGGACCCAACCCGCGCGTGGGCTGCGTGATCCTCGCGCCCGACGGCACCGTCCTCGGCGAGGGCTGGCACCACGGAGCCGGCACCGCGCACGCCGAGGTCGACGCCCTGTCGCACGTCGCGGCGGGCGCCGCCGAGGGCGCGACGGCCGTCGTCTCGCTCGAGCCGTGCGACCACACAGGGCGCACGGGTCCCTGCAGCCGCGCCCTGATCGAGGCGGGCGTCTCCCGCGTCGTCTACGCTGTGCCGGACCCGGGCGAGCGCTCGGCCGGCGGCGGTCGCACCCTCCGCGAGGCCGGCGTCGAGGTGATCGAGGGCGTGCTCGCCGAGGAGGGAGAGCAGTTCCTCCACCCGTGGCTCACCGCGACCCGCCTGCACCGCCCCTTCGTCACGCTCAAGTGGGCCTCGACCCTCGACGGCCGCACCGCGGCGGCGGACGGCAGCAGCCGCTGGATCACCGGAGCGGCGGCCCGGCAGCGCGTGCACGAGCAGCGTGCCGCGCACGACGCGATCCTCGTCGGCACCGGGACCGTCCTCGCCGACGATCCCGCGCTCACCGCCCGCGGCGACGGAGGCGAGCTCCTCGCCCACCAGCCGGTGCCCGTCGTCGTCGGCACGCGCCCCGTGCCGCCAGGCGCCCGCCTGCACGAGCACCCCCGCGCCGTCGTGGTCGAGCGCACCCGCGACCTCGCCGCGGTCCTCGCGCACCTCTACTCCGCCGAGATCCGCAGCGTCTACGTCGAGGCCGGACCGACCCTCGCCTCCGCGCTCGTCGCCGCCGGACTGGTCGACGAGTACCTCGTGTTCCTCGCGCCCGCGCTCCTCGGCGGCCCCCGCCTCGCGCTCGGCGACCTCGGCGTGGAGAGCATCGGCGGGGCCCGGCGCCTCTCCCTCCGCTCGGTCGAGATCCTCGGCGACGACCTCCTCGTGACCGCGCGCCCCGACGTCCTCCCCGCGGGCGGTGCCGGCACCCCGGCCCGCCTCCCCCACGCCCTGCAGATGGAGACCCACTGATGTTCACCGGAATCATCGAGGAGAAGGGCGTCGTGACCGCTGTCGAGGCGGGCGCCGACGCGATCCGCCTCAGCATCCGCGGGCCCCTCGCCGTCGAGGGCGTGCGGCACGGCGACTCGATCGCGGTCTCGGGCGTCTGCCTCACCGTGGTCGAGCACACCGACCAGGGCTTCACCGCCGATGTCATGGCGCAGACCCTGCGGATGTCGACCCTCGACACCGTGGGCGTCGGCGACCCTGTGAACCTCGAGCGCGCCGCGCTGGTCGGCGACCGGCTCGGCGGCCACATCGTCCAGGGCCACATCGACGGCACGGCGACGCTGCTCGCGATCGCACCGGGCGAGGCCTGGCGGGTGCTGCGGTTCTCGCTGCCGACCGGCATCGCTCCGCTCGTCGTCGACAAGGGCTCGATCGCGGTGGACGGCGTCTCGCTGACCGTCTCGGCGATCAGCCCCGCCGCCGAGCCGGAGCAGTGGTTCGAGGTCTCGCTGATCCCCGAGACGCTCGCCGTCACCACGCTGGGCGCGCGCGCGATCGGCGATCAGGTCAACATCGAGACCGACGTCCTGGCCCGCCACGTCGAGCGGATGCTCGCACTGCGCTCGATCGCGGAGGCCCGCTCATGAGCCTCGCCACCATCCCCGAGGCCGTCGAGGCGCTGCGCGCCGGGCGCCCGATCATCGTCGCGGACGACGAGGGCCGCGAGAACGAGGGCGACGTCATCGTCTCGGCCCAGCTCGCCAGCCAGGAGACGATCGCCTGGATGGTCCGCCACTCCTCCGGGTTCATCTGCGCGCCGATGACCAACGAGATCGCCGACCGCCTCGCCCTGCCGCTGATGGTGGTCGAGAACGAGGACCCGCGCGGCACCGCCTATACGCTGTCCGTCGACGCGGCCGACCGGCTCTCCACCGGCATCAGCGCCTCCGACCGCGCGCACACCCTCCGCGTGCTGGCCGACCCCGAGGCGACCCCCTCCCGCCTGAACCGCCCCGGCCACATCCTGCCGCTGCGCGCCGTCGACGGCGGCGTGCGCGAGCGCGACGGGCACACGGAGGCGGCGGTCGACCTGATGAAGCTCGCCGGCCTGTACCCCGTGGGCGCGATCTCCGAGATCGTCGCCGAGGACGGCGAGATGATGCGGCTGCCCGGCCTGCTCGCCCTCGGCGAGCGCGAGGGCGTGCCGGTGACCACGGTCGCGGCCCTCATCGCGTACCTGCAGGAGTTCCACTGCGACGCGGAGGTGCCCGTCACGGTCGCGGTCCCGGAGAGCGCGCGGGTGAGCTTCGAGGTCGAGACCACGGTGCCGACCACCCACGGCCCGTTCCGGATCCGCGCCTACCGCGACCGGCAGACCGGAGCGGATCACGTCGCGATCCTCGCGGGAGAGGTCGCCGCGGGGCGGCCCGCCCTGGTGCGCGTGCACTCCGAGTGCCTGACCGGCGAGGCCTTCGGCTCGCTGAAGTGCGAGTGCGGGCCCCAGCTCGACGCCGCCCTCGACACGATCCAGCGGGACGGCGGCGTCGTCGTCTACCTCCGCGGTCACGAGGGTCGGGGCATCGGCCTGATCAACAAGCTGCGCGCCTACCGCCTGCAGGAGGACGGCCTCGACACCCTCGACGCGAACCTCGCCCTCGGGCTCCCCGCCGACGCGCGGGACTACGGAGCGGCGGTCGGGATCCTCGAGGACCTCGGCCTCACCGAGGTGCGCCTGCTCACCAACAACCCCGAGAAGGTCCGCCAGCTCACCGACCGCGGCATCGTCGTCGCCGAGCGCGTGCCGCTCGTCGTCGGAGTCGGCGCCTTCAACGAGGGCTACCTCGAGACCAAGCGCGACCGCATGGGCCACACCCTCGACAGCGTCCTCGACCACGACCCCCTCGACGCCGGGATCTCCGGCCTCGCCCTCGACGCCGGGATCGCCGGCGCCACCACGAAGGAGTAGCAATGGCCGGTAGCGGCGCCCCCACCACCTCCCCTCTCGACGGCGCGGGACTGCGCGTCGTCGTCATCGCGGGCACCTGGCACGAGCAGATCAGCGACGGCCTGATCGCCGGAGCGGGCCGAGCCCTCGACGAGGCCGGAGCATCCTGGTCGCTCGTGCGCGTGCCCGGCTCGTTCGAGCTGCCCGTCGCCTCGAAGGCGGCCCTGGAGGCGGGGGCCGACGCGGTCGTCGCCCTCGGCGTGATCATCCGCGGCGGCACCCCGCACTTCGAGTACGTCTCGGACGCCGCCACCTCCGGGCTCACCACCGTCTCGATCCTGACGGGCAAGCCGGTCGGCTTCGGCGTGCTCACCCTCGACACCGAGCAGCAGGGCATCGATCGCGCGGGCCTTCCCGGCTCGAAGGAGGACAAGGGGCGCGAGGCGGCCGAGGCGGCGGTCTCGACCGCTCTGCTCCTCCGCTCGCTGCGCAGCTGAACCACTGCGGGCGGCCCCCGTCCTGGGGCCGCCCGCACACGAACCTGGGAGAACACGGAGTAAAGTGGTCGGGTCGTCACGAGCGACCCCTCTCTCCTCCCCCTCGCCCCAGCGGTCCGCGACGCCCGATCGACGCCCCGCCCCGCCGGCTCAGGGGGAGTCGCCGTCCACACGGAGCCCCTCCCTCATGTCTTCTCCCGCCGTCTCCGACGCGCCAGCAGCCGCCCCGCAGAACTCCCGCGGCCGCGTCATCCTCGCCAGCCTCATCGGCACCTCGATCGAGTTCTACGACTTCTACGCCTACGCGACCGCCGCCGTCCTGGTCTTCCCGTCGCTCTTCTTCGTCAACGAGGACCCGGCCACGGCCCTCCTCGCCTCCTTCGCCGTCTTCGGCGTCGCGTTCATCGCGCGCCCGATCGGGTCGATCATCTTCGGCCACTTCGGCGACCGCGTCGGCCGCAAGGGCACCCTCGTCGCCTCACTGCTCACCATGGGCGTCGCGACCTTCCTGATCGGCTGCCTGCCCACCGCGCTCACGCCCGGCTGGGAGTTCCTCGCTCCGTTCCTGCTCGTGGTGATGCGCTTCTGCCAGGGCCTCGGCCTCGGCGGCGAGTGGTCCGGAGCCGCGCTGCTCGCGACCGAGAACGCACCGGCCGGCAAGCGCGCCATCTACGGCACCTTCCCGCAGCTGGGCGCACCGATCGGCTTCATCGTCGCCAACGTCCTGTTCCTGGTGCTCGCGAGCACGATGAGCGACGAGACGTTCGCGGCCTGGGGCTGGCGCGTGCCGTTCCTGGCGAGCGCCGTGCTCGTGATCATCGGGCTCTACGTGCGGTTCAAGCTCGTCGAGACGCCCGCGTTCCAGAAGGTCGTCGAGAAGGGCGAGGTCGCCAAGCTGCCCCTCGCCCGCGTCTTCGTCACCAGCTGGCGCCCGCTCATCCTGGGCACCTTCATCATGCTGGCGACCTACGTGCTCTTCTACCTGATGACCACGTTCACGCTGACCTACGGCACCTCACCCGTCGACGGCGCGGTTCCGGGCCTCGGCTACACGCGCAACGACTTCCTCGTCATGCTGATCGTCGGCGTGGTGTTCTTCGGGATCTTCACGCTCGTCTCCGGCCCGCTCGCGGAGCGCTTCGGCCGCCGCCGCACGCTGCTCGTGGTGACCGCGGCGATCCTCGTGTTCGGCCTGCTCTTCGTGCCCCTGTTCAGCGCCGGCTTCGCGGGCGTCATGGCGGTCCTGATCCTCGGCTTCACGCTGATGGGCCTGACCTTCGGCCCGATGGGCGCCGTCCTCCCCGAGCTGTTCCCGACCAACGTCCGCTACACCGGCTCGGCGATGGCGTACAACCTCGCGTCGATCCTCGGAGCGGCCCTCGCGCCGATCATCGCGGTCGCGCTCTGGAGGGCGGCGGGCGGCAGCACCGTGCTGGTCGGCCTCTACCTCAGCGCCGCGGCCGTGCTGACGCTGATCGCGCTCCTGCTCTCCAAGGAGACGAAGAACGCGTCGTACCACGACAACGTGTCGTAGGACTCCCTGCAGAGGACGGCCCGTCGGGATCCCCCGGCGGGCCGTCCGCGTCTCCGCCGCCTCCCTGAGCACCGGGCCCGCCCTCTGGCGGCCTGCTCGCAGCGACGACGGGGCAGAATGGACGGCGATGAGCACCACCACCTCCCGGCGCGGCGGACGACGACCCTCCCGCGACGACGGACCCCGCGCCTCCTTCTCGCAGCTCGTGCCCTACCTGCTCGAGCACCGCGGCATCCTCTCGGTCGTCGTGGTCCTCAGCCTGTTCGGAGCGGCGGCGAGCCTCGGCCAGCCCCTGCTCGTCGGCCAGGTCATCACCCGGGTCCAGTCCGGTCTCGATCTCGGCCCGCTGGTGTGGGCCCTCGTCGGCCTGGTCGTGGCCTCCGGGCTGATCTCGGGCTTCGCGCACTACCTGCTCCAGCGCACCGGCGAGGGGATCGTGCTCTCGAGCCGCCGCCGCCTCGTCGCGCGGCTGCTGCGCCTCCCCATTCGGGAGTTCGATGCGCGCCGCACCGGCGACCTCGTCTCGCGCGTCGGCTCCGACTCCACGCTCCTGCGCGCGGTGCTGACCCAGGGGCTCGTCGACTCGATCGCGGGCTCCCTCGTCTTCGTCGGCGCGATCATCGCGATGGCAGTCATCGACTGGGTGCTGCTGCTGATCATCGTGGCGGTGGTGGCGGTGGCCCTCGGGCTCGCGCTGACCCTCGGCCGCGGCATCCGCACCGCCAGCCGCAAGGCGCAGGAGAAGGTCGGCGATCTGGCCGCGGCCGTCGAGCGCGCCATCAGCGCCGTCCGGACGATCCGTGCCGCCGGAGCCACCGACCGTGAGATCGCGGTCGTCGACCAGCACGCGACGGAGGCGTACCGCCTCGGGATCCGCGTCGCGCACGTCTCGGCCCTCGTGGTGCCGGTGGCGGGGATCGCCATGCAGGTCGCCTTCCTCGCCGTCCTCGGCGTCGGCGGTTACCGCGTCGCGTCCGGCGCGATCGACATCGCCCAGCTGGTCTCGTTCATCCTCTTCCTCTTCATGATGGTGATGCCGCTCGGCAACTTCATCGGCGCCATCACCTCGGTGAACTCGGCGCTGGGCGCCCTCGGCCGCATCCAGGAGATCATCGACCTGCCGATCGAGGGCGACGGCGACGCCTCCGCGGGCGGCCTCGGCGCCGGCGTGGCGGAGGAGGCCATCTCCTTCGAGGACGTGGTGTTCTCCTACGAGGAGGGCGCCGTGCCCGACGCGGCGGCCGTGGCGGACGAGCGCGACCGCACCGTCCTGCGCGGCGTCTCCTTCACCGTGCCGCGCGGCAAGCGCACCGCCCTGGTCGGACCGTCGGGAGCGGGCAAGAGCACGATCCTCGCCCTCATCGAGCGGTTCTACGACCCGGAGGCCGGCGTCGTCCGACTCGGCGGCGTCGACATCACGGCCATCGACCGCGACGCGCTCCGCGCGCAGATCGGCTACGTCGAGCAGGACGCCCCCGTCCTGGCCGGCACCATCCGCGAGAACCTCGTCCTCGGCCGCCCCGACGCCGACGACGCCGACTGCCTCCGGGTGCTCGAGGCGGTGAACCTGACCGACGTGCTCGAGCGCAACCCGCTCGGCCTGCACGCGCCGGTGGGCGAGAGCGGAGTGATGCTCTCGGGCGGTGAGCGTCAGCGCCTCGCGATCGGCCGCGCGCTCCTGGCGGCCCCGCCGATCCTGCTGCTGGACGAGTCCACGTCGAGCCTCGACGGCCTCAACGAGCAGCGCCTGCGCCTGGCGATCGACGCGGTCGCCGAGAACCGGACCCTGCTGGTGATCGCGCACCGCCTGTCGACGGTGGTCGATTCCGACCGCATCGTCGTGCTGCAGAGGGGCGAGGTCGTGGGAGTCGGCACCCACTCCGAGCTCGTCGAGTCGACGCCGCTCTACCGGGACCTCGCCAAGCACCAGCTGCTCGTCTGACGGACGCCGCAGCGGCGTCTCGCGACCGCCGCTGCCTCATGCCGGTCGACCAGCCGCGCAGCGGCGTGTCGAGACGCCCGCACGTCTCGACCGGCAGCCTGCGCCCGCTCGTCCCTCAGCGCGGCGGCAGCCGCAGAGCCCCGTCGAGCCGGATGGTCTCGCCGTTGATCATGGGGTTCTCGACGATGTGCCGCACCAGGGCCGCGAACTCCTCGGGGCGTCCGAGGCGGGCCGGATGCGGCGTCGCCGAGCCGAGCGCCTCGCGGGCCCTGTCCGGCAGCCCGGCGAGCAGGGGCGTGTCGAACGTGCCCGGTGCGATCGACACCACGCGCACGAGCCGGGCGGCGAGCTCGCGCGCGAGCGGCAGAGTCATCGCCGCCACGGCTCCCTTCGACGCGGCGTAGGCCGCCTGTCCGATCTGCCCCTCGAACGCGGCGACGGAGGCGGTCGTCACCAGGACTCCCCGCTCCCCGTCGATGGGCTCCCGCTCGGCGATCGAGGCCGCGGCGAGGCGCAGCACGTTGAGCGTCCCGGTCGTGTTGATCCGCAGCACCCGCTCGAACTGCTCGAGCGGCAGCGGCCCGTCGCGTCCGAGCAGCCGCCCGGGTGTGGCCACGCCCGCACAGCTCACGGCGACGCGCAGCTCCCCCGCCGCCTCCACGGCGCGCGAGACGGCGTCAGGATCGAGGACGTCCCCGGCGATCAGCTGCACGGAGGCGGGCAGGCGCGCGGCCTCCACCGCGTGCGGCAGATCGAGCACGACCACGTGCGCTCCTGCGGCGTCGAGCGCCGTCGCCGTCGCGGCTCCCAGTCCGGACGCTCCCCCCGCGATCAGCGCGGACGTCCCCTCGAGTCGCACGGTCAGCCCGCCGGAGCGGGGGTGGAGTCGGCGTCGGGATCGTCGGTCGGCTCGCTGCCGGGCTCCCCCGTCGGATCACTGCTCGGCTCTCCGGACGCGAGCGCCTGCGCCGAGCAGTCGGTCAGGGTGGCGTCGTACGCGTCCCGGGCGCGCTGCGCCGCCAGGCGGACCTCCTCCTCCGCGAGCGGGCTCGCGAGCGGCGGCCGGTCGCTCAGGCCGTAGCGGGCGAGGCAGTCGCTGATCAGGCGGGTCATGCGCGCGCCGCTCTCGGGATCGGCTGTGCCGGTGGGCGCCGGGGCGGCGGTCGCGACGGAGCCGGAGTCGCGGACGGTCCCGTCCGGCACCTCCGCGGCGGGACCGGAGCAGGCGGTGAGGCTCAGTGCGAGCGCGACTCCGACGAGCAGCGCGACGGGCGGGCGGAGCGTCGTGCGCAGGAGCATGGACGACCTCGTTCGTGACGGCTGCGGGCAGGAGTGCGGCCACGGTAGCGCAGTCGATGCTTCCGGCGAGCGCTGGGCGCGCTCTCAGGTCTCAGTGGCACCCCCAACGGGGCACAGGCGCACCTCTCAGGAGGGCTCGGCGAGCGCCCACATCGCGACCGCCGACGCCGCAGCGACGTTGAGCGAGTCGATTCCGTGCCGCATCGGGATCTGGACGGCGACATCGGCGGCGGCGAGCGCTTCGGCGGTGAGACCCTGCCCCTCGGTGCCGAGCACGAGGGCGACGCGCTCCGGAGCGCGGGCGGCGAAGTCCCGCAGGGGCACCGCCTCCGGGGTCAGAGCCATCGCCGCGATCGTGAAGCCCGCTCCGTGCAGGAGCCGCTGCGTCGACGGCCAGTCGCCGACGCGCGTCCAGGGCACCTGGAGGACCGTTCCCATGCTCACGCGGATGGCGCGGCGGTAGTACGGATCGGAGCAGCGCGGCGTCACCAGCACGGCATCGGCTCCGATGGCCCCGACCGAGCGGAAGATCGCGCCGACGTTCGTCGGGTCGACCACGTCCTCGAGCACGACGACGCGGCGCGCTCCCGCGAGCAGGCCGGCCGGGTCGGGCAGCACGGGCCGGTCCATCGCCGCGATCAGGCCGCGGTGCAGGGTGTACCCGGTGAGCTCGGCCAGGAGCTCACCCGTGCCCGTGAAGACGGGCACGTCGAAGCGGCCGACCAGGCGCTCGGCCTCGCCGGCCGAACCGCCGAGGGCGAGCACCGAGCGCGGCCGGTGCCCGGCGGCGATCGCGCGCTCGAGCACGAGCGCCGACTCCGCGATGTACAGGCCGTGCGGGCCGCGGGCGTTCTTCAGCGCGACGTCGGTCGCGTGCGCGTAGTCGCGCAGCCTCGGGTCGTCGAGCGCGGTGACCTCGATCCGCTCCACCGGATCAGGCGAAGGGGTCGGGGGTGAGCGTGTACTTGGTGCTGAGGTACTCGTGGATCCCCTCGAGTCCGCCCTCGCGACCGAGGCCCGATTGCTTCACCCCGCCGAAGGGCGCCGCCGCGTTCGACACCACGCCGACGTTGAGGCCCATCATCCCGGTGGCGAGCCGCTCGATCATCCGCTGACCGCGGGCGAGGTCGCGCGTGAAGACGTAGGACACCAGTCCGTACTCGGTGTCGTTGGCGAGCGCGACGGCGTCGTCCTCGTCGGTGAACGGCACGATCGCGAGGACCGGGCCGAAGATCTCGGTGCGCAGGATCTCGCTCTCCCGGTCGACCCCCGCGAGCACCGTCGGCCGGTAGAAGTGGCCCGCCCCCTCGATCCGATCGCCGCCGGTGAGCAGGCGCGCGCCGCGGGAGACGGCGTCCTCCACCAGCGCGGACGCCTTCTCGACCGCGCGCTCGTCGATCAGCGGGCCGATGGTCACTCCGTCCTCGGTGCCGCGGCCGACGCGCAGAGCGCGCACGCGCTCCACGATCCGCGCGGCGAACTCCTCGGCGATCGACTCGTGCACGAAGAAGCGGTTGGCGGCCGTGCAGGCCTGGCCGATGTTGCGGAACTTCGCGAGCATCGCGCCCTCGACCGCCCGGTCGAGGTCGGCGTCCTCGAACACGACGAAGGGCGCGTTGCCGCCCAGCTCCATCGAGGTCCGCAGCACGTTCTCGGAGGCCTGCTGCAGCAACGTGCGCCCGACGGGCGTGGAGCCGGTGAAGGACACCTTCCGCAGGCGGGGATCCGACAGGATCGGAGCCGACACGGCTCCCGCCGAGGACGTGGTGACCACGTTGAGCACGCCGTCGGGGAGCCCCGCCTCGGCGAGCAGTGCCGCGAAGGCGAGCGTGGTGAGCGGAGTGAGCTCGGCCGGCTTCACGACGACGGTGCAGCCCGCCGCCAGCGCCGGAGCGATCTTCCGCGTCGCCATCGCGAGCGGGAAGTTCCAGGGGGTGATGAGGTAGCAGGGGCCCACCGGGTGCTGCGAGACGATCATCCGGCCGCTGCCCTCGGGCGAGACTCCGTAGCGTCCGCTGATGCGCACCGCCTCCTCGCCGAACCAGCGGAGGAATTCGCCGCCGTACACGACCTCGCCCCTCGCCTCCGCGACCGGCTTGCCCATCTCGAGCGCCATCAGGAGCGCGAACTCCTCGGTGCGCTCCTGCAGGAGGTCGAACGCCCGCCGGAGGATCTCGCCCCGCTTCCGCGGCGCCGTCGCGGCCCACGACGGACCGGCGGCGACGGCGGCGTCGAGCGCCCGGACCCCGTCCTCCGGAGTCGCGTCGGCGATCGAGACCAGGACCGCTCCGGTGGCCGGGTCCTCGACGTCGATCGAGCCGCCGCCGGAGGCGTCCACCCACTCACCGCCGATCAGCAGCTGCGTGGGGATGCGGGCGAGCAGAGCGGTCTCGGCGGCGCGGGACGCGACGGAATCAGTCACAGGAGGGAACCACTTCTTCGGATCGGAGCGCGCAGACCGCGCCAGGAGGAGCTTCTCGTCCTCCCAGTGTAGGACGGGCGATCGCTCCGGGGGCGGGGTCGCCGGGAGCCTCGAGGACCTGCGCCTCCCTGAGCCCTGTGGAGGGACGAGCCCTCAGACGGACCGCTCGACGCGGATTCCCGCCTCCGTGAGCTCGCGCAGCGCCGCGGCACTCGCCTCCTCGGAGACGCCCGCGATCAGGTCCTCGAGCACGCGGACCTCGAGCCCCGCCCGTCGCGCGTCGAGTGCCGAGGCGCGCACGCAGTGGTCGGTCGCGAGTCCCACGACGTCGAGCGCGGTGACGCCCCGCTCCGCGAGCACGGCGCCGAGCTCCTCGCCCGCCTCCGTCGTGCCCTCGAAGGCCGAGTAGGAGGGGCGGCCCTGCCCCTTGAGGATCTGCACGTCGATCCGAGCGGTGTCCAGGGCCGGGTGGAACCGCGCGCCGTCCGTGCCGGCGACGCAGTGGACGGGCCAGCTGTCGACGAAGTCCGGCTCCACCGCGAAGTGGCCGCCGTTGTCGGAGTCGCCCTCGTGCCAGTCGCGGGAGGCCAGCACCGCGGAGTACCGGTCGGCGTGCGCCGCCAGATGCGCGGTGATGCCCTGGGCGACGGCCGCGCCGCCTGTGACGGCGAGCGCGCCGCCCTCGGTGAAGTCGTTCTGCACGTCGACGATCAGGAGTGCGGTGGTCATCGTGGGCCTTCCGGGAGGAGGTGGAGAGGAGGAGCGGGAGGTCGACCCGTCCGGGTCAGGAGTCGGAGAGCGAGGATCCGCAGCGGTAGACGCCCGTCACGAGGGTGTCGATCGCGGTCTTCGCCGAGTCGGAGACGTCGCCGAGAGCGTAGACCGCGAAGGTCAGCTCGGTGCCGTCCGCCGCGGTGACCACGCCGGCCAGTGTGTAGCCGGTGTCGATCCAGCCCGTCTTCGCGCGCACCGCGCCGTCGGCCGCGGCGTTGTCGCCGGCGAAGCGGTCGGAGTAGGAGAGCGAGCCCGTCCGGCCCGACACCGGCAGGCCGTCCAGGAGGATCCCCAGCTGCCCCTCGCGGGCCTGCACCTTCCGGAGCAGCTCGGTGAAGTACGCCGGCGCGACCGCGTTGTCGTCGCTCAGGCCGGAGCCGTCGACGATCGCGATCCCGGACGTGTCGACGCCGTAACCGGCGAGCCCCTGCAGCACACCGGCCTGCTCGGCAGCGAATTCGCTGCCCGCGCCGGTGCGGATCGCGACGAGCCGCGCGAGCATCTCGGCGATCGCATTGTCGGAGACGAGCAGCATCTGCTGCACGAGCGTGCCGACCGGAGCCGACTCCACCGTGCCGAGAACCGCGGCGCCCGCGGGAGCGGTCCCGGTGGAGACCACGGGCGAGCCGTCCAGCTCGTCGGCGAACGCCTCTCCGGCCCGGCCGACCGGATCCGTGCCGCGCTCGGAGGTCGAGGCCGTGGGGTCCTCGCGATCGCCGTCCACCTGGAGCGCCGTGATCTCGGGCATGTAGCCGTCGACCTGCTCCTTGCGGTTCCAGCTCGGCTGCCAGGTCTCGCCCGAGTAGAGGGAGGAGTCGAGCACCAGCGACGTGATCGGCGTCCCGGCGGTGGACGGGTCCGCCTCCCAGGCGCTCTCGACCTGCGCCGCGAGGTCGTCGAGGTGGGCCGCTCCGGCGTAGGTCGACTCCCGGCCGGTCGGGAGCCGGGTCAGGGTGAGGTCTCCCCCGCCGACGAGGACGACGCTTCCGGGCTCGCTCCCGCGGACCACGGTGGTGGCGATGCGCGTGTCCGGGCCGAGGACCGCGAGCGCCGACGCGGCTGTGAGGATCTTGAGGGCGGAGGCGGTGCGGGACGCGGTCCCGCCCCCGCGGTCGAACAGGACCTCGCCCGTCGCGGCGTCGACCACACGCGCCTGCATCGAGCCCAGGCGCGGGTCGGCGGCGAGCCCCGCCACCGAGCAGGTGCGGAGCGCCTCGGCCGCCGCTTCGGCGGTGGGCCGCGCCGTGGCCGTCGGCGTCGGTGCGGGAGTCGCGGTGGCGGTCGGGGTCGAGACGACGGGCAGCGCCCCGGGCTCCGCGGCGCTGCCGAGGGCCGTCCCCACGCCGAAGGCGCCGCCACCGAGCACGGCGGCCACGAGCACCGCGGCGACCACGAGAGTGCGGCGACGGCGGGGAGGAGGCGTGTCGGTCATCCGCAACAGGGTAGCGACGCGAGTTCGACGCGACCTGGACGCCGCGGATGAGGCCGGGAACTCGCGGATCCGGCCGGGACGTCGCGGATGACGGGAGAGGGAGCCGCCTGTGGGAATCGAACCCACGACCTTCTCATTACGAGTGAGACGCTCTGCCGACTGAGCTAAGGCGGCGTGCACGCGGGGCCTGAGCCCCGGACACGATTACACAGCATAGCCTGCTCGCGCCCCCGGGCGTGAATCAGGACGGCGCGGTCGAGCAGAGGCTCCGCGACGGCGGCGGCGACCGCCGCGCTCGGCTCAGGCGAGCGCGCCGCGGAGCTCCTCGAAGGAGCGGGCGATGCGTCCGGGCAGGGCCTCCCGGCCGTCGTGATCGACCCAGGCCGCCCAGGCGTGGCGGACGGCGGCGAGCCCGAGGAGCGTCAGCATCCGCGCCCGGCTGCGCACCCGCTCCGCGTCGTCGTCCTCCTGGCCGAGACGCTCGGCGACGAGCCCCTCGACCGCGAGCTCGAACTCGCGCATGCCCGCGATCTTCAGACCGACCAGATGCGGGTGCTCGCGGAAGAGCGCGCGGCGGAGGACGTGCAGCTCCCGGTCCTCCTCGAGCGGCTCCTCCATCGCGGCGACGAAGACCCGCTGCAGGTCCTCGAGCACGGCGCCCCGGCCCGCGACGAACGCCGCCGCCGTCTCGTCGGCGATGACCGGGAGCCCGCCGACCAGCGCGTCCTCCTTCGAGGCGAAGTAGTTGAAGAAGGTGCGCGTGGAGACGTCGGCGGCGCGCGAGACGTCGTCGATGGTTACGCGCTCCGGCCCGCGCTCGCTAGCGAGGCGGAGGACGGCGATCTCGATCGCCCGCCGCGTGGCCAGGCGCTTGCGCTCGCGAAGCCCGGGCTGCTGCTCGCGGGACCGCTCCTGCTCGGTCAGCACTGCGGATCCACCTCCGGGACGGTCCCCTCGAGCAGGTACGCGTCGACCGCGTCGTTCACGCAGGACGTCGACTTGTTGTAGGCCGTGTGGCCCTCGCCGTCGTAGGTGACCAGGTGACCGGCGGAGAGCTCGCCCGCGAGCGCCTGCGCCCATACGTAGGGCGTCGCGGGATCGTTCGTGGTGCCCACGACCAGGATGGGCGCCGAGCCCTCCGCGGTGATCGGCTCGCGGGAGCCCTCGAACGCCGCCGGCCACTCGCTGCAGAGGATGTCGCCGTAGGCCATGTAGCGGCCGATGGTCGGCGCGGCCTGCTCGAGAGCGGCCTCGTCGGCGCGCATCGAGGCGGTGTCGGCGTCGTAGGAGTAGTCGACGCAGTTGATCGCGAGGAACGCCTCGGTGGTGTTGTCCGCGTACCGGCCGTCCGCGTCGCGCCCGTTGTAGGCGTCCGCGTACTGGAACGCGACCGCGGGGTCGCCCCGGCGGACGCCGGCCAGCATCTCGCTCAGCGCTCCCCACGCCGTGGCGTCGTAGAGCGGGTAGACGATCGCGGTGAACAGCGTGCTCGCGCCGAGCTCCCGGCCGTCGGCGGCCCGGATCGGCGAGGCGTCCACGTCCTCGAGCATGCGCTTCAGCTGGGCCATCCCCGCGTCGACGGTGCCGGTGAACGGGCAGTCGTCCGAGCGGAGGCAGTCGGCGAGGTAGGCGCGCAGTGCGCTCTCGAACCCCTTCGCCTGCTCGCGCACCACGTCGAACGAGGTGGCCGCCGGATCGATAGCGCCGTCGAGGACGAGGCGGCCGACCCGGTCCGGGAACAGCCCGGCGTAGGTCGCTCCGAGGAACGTGCCGTAGGAGTAGCCGAGGTAGTGCAGCGTCTCGTCGCCGAGCGCCGCGCGCAGCACGTCGAGGTCACGGGCGGCGCTCGGGGTGCCGACCTCGGGCAGCAGTGGCCCGCTGCGCTCCTGGCAGGCGGCGGCGAACGCGGCAGCGGTCGTGCGCTGCGCCTGGATCCACTCGTCGCTGCCCCGCTCCCCCGGCGTGATGTCGTAGAGGTAGGAGTCGAGGCCCGCGGCGTCGAGACAGGAGACCGCGGTGGAGGCGCCCACTCCGCGCGGATCGAAGCCGACGACGTCGTACCGGGCGGCGAGCGCGGAGTCGACCGCGTAGTCGGCGCTGTCGCGGATGAAGTCGACGCCCGACGCTCCCGGTCCGCCCGGGTTCACGAGCAGGGAGCCGATCGCCGGTCCCTTCGTCGCGGGTCGGCGCACCAGGGCGATCGACGCCGTCTCCCCCGAGGGGTCGTCCCAGTCGAGCGGGACTGTCGCGTCGGTGCAGAGAGCGCCGTCGCCGCAGTCGTCCCAGACCAGCACCTGCGAGTAGTAGCGCTCCAGCGAGTCGTCGACGGTCTGCGGATAGGGGGTGGAGGTCCGGTCGACGCTCGGGCCGGGCGCGAAGCAGCCGGTCAGGAGGGACGCGGCCGCGGCGAGCGCGACGACGACGGCCGACCGGCGCCCCCGCCTCACGCGGCCACCGGGCGGCGCGCCGCAACGACGAGCAGCGCCTCGAGAGCGAGGACCGGGGAGACGTTTGCGTCGATCCGCTGCCGGGCGGTCGCGATCGCGTCGAGGACGGCGAGCGTGCGGTCGGGCGGAGTCGCGTCGGCGAGCGCGGTCATCTCGGTCCGGACCTCCTCGTTGATGACGCCGCCGGGCGCTCCGAGCTGGAGGCGCACCACGTCGCGGTAGAGGGAGAGCAGGTCGACGAGGATCCGGTCGAGGCCGTCGCGGAGGCTCCGCGTCGCGCGTCGCTTCTGATCCTCCTCGAGCGCCCGCAGCTGCGAGCGGAGCTGCGCGGGCACGGTGCCCCCGGGCTCGACGCCGAGCGAGCGCAGCGCCTGCTGCCGCTCGGCCTCGTCGCGCTCGAGGGTGATCGCCTTGGCGTCCTCGGTCGCGACCTCGATCATCCGCGCAGCGCCGAGCACCGCGTCCGAGACGCCGCGGAGGCGCAGGGCGATGCGGAGCGTCTCCTCGCGGCGCTCGCGCGCGTTCGCGTCGGTCGCCAGGCGGTGCGCCATCCCGATGTGGCTCTGAGCCTGGCGGGCGGCGCGCTCGGCGGTCTCGGGGTCGACCCCGTCGCGGCGCTCGAGGAGACCGGCGACGTCCTCGATGCTCGGCACGCGGAGCCGCACGGAGCGGACGCGGGAGCGGATGGTGGGGAGCAGATCGGCCTCGCTCGGGGCGCACAGGATCCAGACCGTGCGCTCCGGCGGCTCTTCGAGCGCCTTCAGCAGCACGTTGGACGTGCGCTCGCTCATCCGGTCGGCGTCCTCGATGACCATGACGCGGTAGCGCGACACCGAGGGCGAGTACTGCGAGCTGCTGACCAGCCGCCGCACCTCGTCGATCGAGATGATCACGCGCTCGGTGGTCAGCACGGCGAGGTCGGGATGGGAGCGGGCGGCGACCTGGCGGCAGTCGGGGCACTCCCCGCAGCCGCCGTGGCGGCAGAGCAGTGCGGAGGCGAACGCGTAGGCGAGGTTCGAGCGGCCGGACCCGGGAGGGCCGGTGATGAGCCAGGAGTGCGTCATCGACGACGACTCCCGGCCACGGTCGTCCCGGGGCGTCGAGGCGTCCTGCAGGGCGCCGATGGCGTGCTCCTGCCCGACGAGCTGGCTCCAGACGGTCATGCCACCAGGCTAACCGCGAGCACCGACAGCCGACGCACCGTCGAGGAGCGCGGCGACCCGCTCCCGCACCGCGGCCGCGATCTCCTCGACGGGGAGAGCGGCGTCCACGACGAGGAAGCGCTCGGCGTCCGTCTCGGCGATCGCCAGGAACGCCTCGCGCACGCGCCCGTGGAACTCCGCCTTCTCGGCCTCCAGCCGGTCGAAGCGGGTGCGGGCCGCGTCGAGCCGGCCCCGCGCGACGGCGGGGTCGAGGTCGAGCAGGACGGTGAGGTCTGGCCTCAGGTCGTGGGTGGCCCACTCCGAGAGCCGCCGGACCTCGACGGCGTCGAGGACCCGCCCGGCTCCCTGGTAGGCGACGGAGGAGTCGATGTAGCGGTCCTGCACGACGACCTCGCCCCGCTCGAGCGCCGGTCGCACGAGCGTCCCGATGTGCTGGGCGCGGTCCGCCGCGTAGAGCAGGGCCTCGGCCCGCGGATCGATCTCGCCGCGGTGGTGCAGGACGATCTCGCGGATCTGCAGGCCCACCTCGGTGCCCCCGGGCTCGCGGGTGCGGACGACGGTCTCGCCCCGCGTGCCCAGCCACTCCTCGAGCAGCCGGGCCTGCGTGGTCTTGCCCGCGCCGTCCCCGCCCTCGAGGGTGACGAACAGCCCGGTCACGACTCGGTCGCGTCCGACGTCTCGGCGGCGGCCGCCGCGGCCGCGCGGCTCGCGGAGGTGGCGCGGGGCGCGGCGGGCTTCTTCGCTGCGGTCGTCTTCTTGGCGGCCGCGGCCGTCTTGGCCGCGGTCGTCTTGGCCGCCGTCGTCTTAGCCGCCGTCGTCTTGGCCGCTGTCGTCTTGGCCGCCGTGGTCTTCGCCGCGGGCTTCTTGGCCGGCGCGCGCTTGGCCGGAGCCTTCTTGGCCGGGCCCTTCGCGCGCTTGTCGGCGAGCATCTGGACCGCCTGCTCGAAGTCGATCTCCTCGATCGTGAGGCCCTTGGAGATCGTGACGTTGGTCTCGCCGTCGGTCACGTAGGCGCCGAAGCGTCCGTCGCGGATCCGGATCGGCTTGCCGCTGACGGGGTCCGCCTCGAACTCCTTCAGCGCGCTCGACGCGCGTCGCGCCCCGTACTTCGGCTGGGCGAAGATCTCGAGCGCCGTCGGCAGGTCGACCTCGAAGATCTGGTCCTCGCTGGTGAGCGACCGGCTGTCGGTGCCCTTCTTGATGTACGGGCCGTACCGGCCGTTCTGAGCCGTGATCGGCTCGCCGCTCTCGGGGTCGTCGCCGACCGTGCGCGGCAGGTCGAGCAGGCGCAGCGCCGTCGCCAGGTCGATCGACGCGACGTCCATGGACTTGAAGAGGGAGGAGGTGCGCGGCTTCACGACAGCGGGCTTCTTCGCGCCGCGCTTCGCGGGCGCGGGCTCGACGACTTCCCCGGTGGCGGGATCCGCCGCGGTCTCCGGCTCCGGATCGACCTCGGTCACGTAGGGGCCGAAGCGCCCGTCCTTGACGACGACGGTCTTGCCCGAGTCGGGGTTGCTTCCCAGCACGCGGTCGGTCTGCACCGGGGCGTCGACGAGCTCCTGCGCCTTGGCGGGCGTGAGCTCGTCGGGAGCCAGCTCGAGCGGCAGGTTGACGCGACGCGGCGTCTCCTGCCCCTCCTCCTGGGCCACCTCGAGGTAGGGGCCGTACTTGCCGATGCGCAGGGTGATGTCGTCCGTGATCCGGACGGAGTTGATGCTCTTCGCATCGATCTCGCCGAGGTTGTCCACGACGTGTCGGAGCCCGGGGTGCGTGCCTCCGCCGAAGTAGAAGCGGTTGAGCCAGGCGACGCGGTCCTCCTCGCCGCCGGCGATGCGGTCGAGGTCGCCCTCCATCTCGGCGGTGAAGTCGTACTCCACCAGGTCGGAGAAGAAGTCCTCGAGCAGCCGGACCACCGAGAAGGCGATCCAGTTGGGCACGAGGGCGGTCCCGCGCGGAGTGACGTAGCCGCGGTCGACGATGGTGGAGATGATCGACGCGTAGGTCGAGGGCCGGCCGATGCCGAGCTCCTCGAGCGCCTTGACCAGGCTCGCCTCCGTGTAGCGCGGGGGCGGCGAGGTCTCGTGGCCCTTGGCCTCGACCTCGGCGACGACCAGGCTCTGGCCGACCTCGAGCACCGGCAGCTTGGCGTCCTTCTCGTCGCGGGCGCCGTGACGCTCCTCGTCGCGCCCCTCCTCGTAGGCGAGCAGGAATCCGCGGAAGGTGATGACGGTTCCGGAGGCGGTGAACTCGGCGGTCTTCGCGACGTCGCCGGCCGGCTCGGCGAGCAGCGTCACGGTGGCGGTCGAGCCCTTGGCGTCGGCCATCTGCGAGGCGACGGTGCGCTTCCAGATGAGCTCGTAGAGGCGGAGGTCGTTGCCGCGGAGGGTGCCCGAGAGCTGGTCCGGGGTGCGGAAGGTCTCGCCCGCGGGCCGGATGGCCTCGTGCGCCTCCTGCGCGTTCTTGTTCTTGCCGGAGTACAGGCGGGGCTTGTCCGGGACGGTCTCGGCTCCGTAGAGGGACGCGGCCTGAGTGCGTGCGGCGTTCAGCGCCTGCTGCGAGAGCCCGGGCGAGTCGGTCCTCATGTAGGTGATGAAGCCGTTCTCGTAGAGCGACTGCGCGACGCTCATCGTCTGGCGCGCCGAGAAGCGGAGCTTGCGCGCCGCCTCCTGCTGGAGCGTGGACGTGGTGAACGGGGCGGCGGGGCGGCGCGAGTACGGCTTGGACTCGAGGTTCGAGACCCGGACCGTGGTGGCGGGGTCGCGCAGCGCCTCGGCGAGGGCACCGGCGGTGGACTCGTCGAGGACGGTGACGTCGCCCTTCAGCTGACCGCGGTCGTCGAAGTCGCGGCCGCTTCCGATCCGCTTGCCGTCGAGCCGGGCCAGGCGGGCGTTGAAGCCCGCCGCGGCGTCCGACTCGGGCGCCAGCACGGTGGCGAGGTCCCAGTAGCTCGCCGACACGAACGCCAGGCGCTCCCGCTCGCGGTCGACCACCAGGCGGGTCGCGGCCGACTGCACCCGGCCGGCCGAGAGCCCGGGGCCGACCTTGCGCCACAGCACGGGCGAGATCTCGTAGCCGTAGAGGCGGTCGAGGATGCGGCGGGTCTCCTGGGCGTCGACCAGGGAGGTGTCGATGTCCCGGGTGTTGTCGCGCGCCTTCTGGATCGCGTCCTTCGTGATCTCGTGGAAGACCATGCGGTGCACGGGGACCTTGGGCTTGAGCTCCTCGAGGAGGTGCCACGCGATGGCCTCGCCCTCGCGGTCCTCATCAGTGGCGAGGTAGAGCTCGTCGGCGTTCTTCAGCGCGCGCTTGAGGTCGGCGACCGTCTTCTTCTTCTGGTCGGACACGACGTAGTAGGGCTCGAAGCCGTTGTCGACGTCGACGGAGAACTTGCCCAGCGGGCCCTTCTTCAGCTCCGGGGGGAGGTTCTTCGGCTCGATGAGGTCGCGGATGTGCCCGACGGAGGCGAGCACCTCGTAGCCGTCGCCCAGGTACTGGGCGATGGTCTTGGCTTTCGCCGGCGACTCGACGATCACCAGCTTCTTCGTGCCGGACACAGTTCTCCTCGATTGGTGCTGTCGGGTCGGACGACCAGTGGTCCGACGTCCCCTGCTGCGGGGAGACGGTGCGCGGCGACGTGGTGCGGGGAACGGCGACGCGTCCCCATCGGCGGGGGCGCCCGACAGGCACACCATACACACTGACCCCGGACGTCCTGCCCCCTCCCGAGGACACGGGGACCTCGGGAGGACGCTGGACACGGCCTCGGAGCCGCCTGCCCGGCCTGCCGTCGGCGGGGGGTGACGCGCGGCGCCGATCGGCGCATGATGAGGCATGGCAACGACGCACACCACCACGACTTCCGCCTACACGGCCAAGCTCCTCGACGGACCGCTGGAGGGCAAGACCCTCCGCCGGGGATACGGCGACGATCAGGCCCCCGCCGCACGCCTCGAGATCCCCGGGGCGAGGGCGGGCTCCCGCTACATCTACCTCCTCGCCGGCGGCCTCGAGCACGACGAGGGCGCGGGCGCCCTGCCGACCGCCGCCGCGTACCGGTACCAGCGACTCTCCTCCGACTGACGCGCTCCCGCGTCGTCGCCCGGACCTCGGTCCGGACGACGCCCGCTGCTGCCTCCGCCCTCAGGGCGGCGGGCCGGCCCTCGACCGCGCCGTGAGGGAGAGCGGACCCGCGGCGACGGCCGCCTCCGTTCTCGCGACGCCGCCGTCGACCTCGCAGAGGACGAGCTCGGCGCCGTTCGCCCGTGCCACGGTGCCGGCCCGCCCGCACGGATCCCCGGCCAGCAGACCGGAGGCGACGTCGGCCGCGGCCAGTGCCGAGGCGTCCGCAGCGGCGACCGCTCGCTGGTGCCCGACGACTCCTGCGCAGCCGGCGAGCACGGCGGCCGTCACCAGGATCGTGCCCGCGACGACTCCGACGGCCACGACCGCGGCCGATCCCTCCTCCCCGTCGCGGACAGCCCCGGGGAGCCGGCGCATCATCCGCCTCCGCCCAGCGCGCAGGATCGGACCGAGACCGGGAGCGACACCGCCGGGAGCGGCCGGAGCCGAGCCGCGACGTCGACGCAGACCAGTCCGTCCTGCTTCCCCGCCGTGAGTGACGCCCCCGCCACCCGGGCGAGCGACGCGTGAGGATCGTCGCCCCGGGCCGCGGACCGGGCCGCGTCGGCCGCCGCGTCGACGAGCCGGACGTACTGCGCCGAGGCCGCCACCGACCCCAGGCACAGCGCCAGTACCGCGACCACCGCCGGGAGCACGAGCGCGAGCTCGGCAGTGGCCGAGCCCTCCTCCTGGACGAGCCGCCCGCGCAGCAGCGGAAGGCCTCTCATCCCGCCGCGGTGAGCGCGCGGGTCACCAGGTCGGTCAGGATGCTCCGCACCTCGTCGCCCTTGAGGATGACCACCAGCAGCCCGGCGAAACCGACCGCGGCCATCGTCGCGATCGCGTACTCCGCCGTCGCCGACCCCTCCTCGTCGCCCAGAGCGCCGAGACCTCCCCACCCGGGTCGGCGCCACTCGACGCGCCCCGCGGAGACGTCGATGCCCGTTCCTCCGCCGGACGCCGCACCTCCGCCGCTCCTCGAGCCCCGGCTCGTTCCGGGCACACCACTTCCCGCATCCCTGCTCCTACCGAGTCCTCGACTCCGGGAGACTCCCCCGCCGCTGATCGCCGTGTCACTTCTCATCCGTCCTGCTCCGTTCCGCCCCGCTCCGCGCCCCTCCTCCGAGGATCGCGGACTCCCGATCCCACCGATCGACCCTCCGGCCGATCCGTGGAGACGCCTCCCGGTCCCGCCCCTGTGGAGGAGCGGTCGACCGCGTCACGCCGCCACCGAGAACGTCGAGAGCAGCACCGAGACGACCATCGGAGCCACTCCGAGCAGCAGGAACGCCGGCAGCACGCAGATCCCGAGCGGCAGCATCAGGGTCACGCCGAGCCGAGCGGCTCGCTCCCGCGCCCCGGAGGACGCCCGTGCCCGGACCAGAGCCGCCTCGCTCCGGAGCAGGCGTCCGGCCGGCACGCCCGCCGCCGCGGAGAGGGCGAGCACCGGGTCCGCGTCGGAGAACACGCGCTCGCCCGAGTCGAGCCCGCACTCGACGAGCGCCGCCACGACCCGGGCGCGCGACGACTCGATCGAGCCGCCACCGGCCAGCGCCACCGAGAGGAGGTCGAGCGCGAGCCCGGGCGCCGGATCGGCCGGGGCCGCGCTTCGGACGAGGCGCCGCGTCCACGCGTGCGCGGCCGCCATCAACCCGGCTCCCCCGACCAGGCAGACCGCACCGGGCACCGTCCCGAGGAGCACGCCGACCACGTCGAAGCCCAGCAGTGCCCCCAGACCCAGCGCCGCCAGCGGCAGCGCGCTCACGACCCTCCCGGTGGCGGAGGGACCGGCCAGAGCCACCTCGATGTCCCGGCGGGCGCGCGCCAGCTCGCGCAGGGACTCCGCCAGCTCGCCGAGAGCGGCGGCGACCGGCGCGCCGGAGTCGGCGGCCACCCGCCACGCGGCGGCCAGCGCCGCCCACGCGGTCGCCTCACCGGTGTCCGGCGCTCGCCGTCGCGGCCGCTTCCGGTCCGGGCCGCTCCGCCGCGAAACCGGCGACCCGCGCAGCAGCGCCTCCGTCACGTCGCCCCCGCGGCCGGCCTCCTCCGACACCGCCCGGAGCAGTCGCCGCCGCCGCGCGTCCCCGCTGTCCGCCCCCTCCGCCCCCGCGAGATGCCCGAGGGCTGACGCGGGAGCCACTCCCGCCGCGAGGAGGACGGCCAGTCGGTGCACGACGGCCGCGACCTCGTCCAGCCCGTCGCGGCCCGTCACGCGCTCGACCTCGAGGCGCTCGGGAGCGACCCGTCCTCGACCCTCAGGCGGCCGGCCGCGTCGAGCGCGAACGTCCCGAATGCCGCCAGCCGCCGCCGCCCGTCGCGGCGCTCGAGGTGGAGCACCAGGTCGATCGCGCTGACCGTCTGGCGGGCGATCGCCTCGGGCCCGAGCCCCGCGAGGACCCCGAGCGCCTCGAGACGCGCGGGCACGTCCTCGAGGGAGTTCGCGTGGAGGGTCCCCGCACCGCCGTCGTGCCCGGTGTTCAGCGCGGACAGCAGCTCGCGCAGCTCGACGCCGCGGCACTCGCCGAGGACCAGGCGGTCCGGACGCATCCGCAGCGCCTCCCGCACGAGCCGGTCCAGGCCCACGGCACCGGCGCCCTCGAGGTTGGGCTGCCGCGCCTCGAGCGAGACGACGTGCGGATGCGCGGGCCGGAGCTCGCCGACGTCCTCGATGGCGACGATCCGCTCGGTCGGCGCCGCGCACCCGAGCAGGGCGCCGAGCAGGGTGGTCTTGCCTGATCCACCGGCTCCCGTGATCAGCAGGTTCCACCGCTCGCGGACCGCCCGGCGCAGAAGCCGCACTCCGTCGTCGTCCAGCATCCCGGCCGCCTGCAGCTCCCCGAGCGTCCAGGAGTCCGACCGCGGCACCCGCACCGACACGAGCGCTCCCCCGGTCGCCACCGGCGGCAGCACGACGTGCACGCGGACCCCGTGGCGGAGCCTGACGTCCACGCACGGGCTCGCCTCGTCGACGTGCCGTCCACCGGCCGCGACCAGCGCGACGGCCAGCCGCCGTGCTCCGGCGGCGTCGAGCGTCCACTCCGGAACCCGCTCCGCACCACCGCCCCGGTCGATCCAGAGGCCCGCGCCGCCGTTCACGAAGAGGTCGGTCACCGCGGGATCCGCGGCGTGCGGCGCGAGCAGCCCGAGACCGGCGGCGGCGGGCCGCACCGGCAGCGGGTCGCGGCGGTGCTCGGCGGGGACGAGGGGGACGAAGTCGCGGGTCATCCCGGCACGCTAGGAGCCCGTTCCGCGCGCCGGGGCGCTCCCTGCCCGATCGGAGGAGAGACGCCCGCGTCGGCGCCTGTGGAGGAACGACCCGGGCCGGACGCGAGCGCAGGGGCGGCCCGGGGCTCTCGGCAGGGAGCCGCTCCGAGGAGGGGCCCCACGGCGCAGAGAAGCCCAGTCGACGAGGAGACGTCCCGGCGACGCGGAAACGCCCCCGCGAGCAGGGCTCGAGCGGGGGCGTCCGTCCGCCGGATCAGGCGGGAAGAAGGGGGCGGCACCCATTGGGGGGAACAGGTGCCGCCTCGGCGGCGCTGGATTGGGGGGAATCACTTGCGCCGCTGGGCCGAAGTTCATTCGGCCGTATGCAACTGTAGGGGACGGATCGCGATTCGCCAAGCCCGGATCCTGTTCTCTGCGGACTCTTATCCGACACCCGCCCCGCACTCAGCTTGCGGCGCTCGGCGATCCCCGCTGGAGGCGGGCGCTACGGTGGTGCGACGCCGACCGCGCGGGCCGGCGAACGTCTCACTCGCGAAGGAGCGAATCGCAGATGTCCACTCCCCCCGACGCCCCGGCCGCCGACCGGAACGCCATCGACAACCTCCTCCACGAGACCCGCCGGTTCCCGCCGCCGGCCGATCTCGCCGCCGGAGCGGTCGCGACCGCCGCGCTCTACGACGAGGCCGCGGCCGACCGCCTCGCCTTCTGGGCCGACCGGAGCCGCGAGCTCCTGCACTGGCACCGACCGTTCACGCGCACCCTCGACTGGAGCGAGCCCCCGTTCGCGAAGTGGTTCGACGACGGCGAGCTGAACGTGGCCTACAACTGCCTCGACCGCCACGTCCTGGCCGGCCACGGCGACCGCGTCGCCCTGCACTGGGAGGGCGAGCCCGGCGACTCCCGCTCGATCACCTACGCCGAGCTCACCGCCGAGGTGAAGCGCGCCGCGAACCTGCTCACGAGCCTCGGCGTCCGCGTCGGCGACCGCGTCGCGATCTACCTGCCCATGATCCCGGAGGCGGTCATCGCGATGCTGGCCGTCGCCCGGCTGGGGGCGGTCCACTCCGTCGTCTTCGGCGGCTTCAGCGCCGAGAGCCTGCGCGCGCGCATCGACGACGCGGAGGCGACACTCGTCATCACCGCCGACGGCGGCTGGCGCAAGGGCGCCGTCTCGCCCCTGAAGCCGGCGGTCGACGCCGCGCTCGCCCTCGGCGGCGAGTCCAGCGTCCAGCACGTCCTGGTCGTGCGCCGCGGAGGCAACGAGGTCGCCTGGCACGAGGGGCGCGACCTCTGGTGGCACGAGGAGATCGTGGCGGTCGACGCCGACCACGTCGCCAAGCCGTTCCCCGCCGAGCAGCCCCTCTTCATCCTCTACACCAGCGGCACGACCGGGAAGCCCAAGGGCATCCTGCACACCAGCGGCGGGTACCTCACCCAGGTCGCCTTCACGCACCGCGCGGTCTTCGACCTGCACCCCGAGTCGGACGTCTACTGGTCGACCGCGGACGTGGGCTGGATCACCGGGCACAGCTACGTCGTCTACGGCCCGCTCGCCAACGGCGCCACCCAGGTGATGTACGAGGGCACTCCGGACAGCCCGCATCCCGGCCGCTGGTGGGAGATCGTCGAGAAGCACGGCGTGACGATCCTCTACGCGGCGCCCACGGCGATCCGCTCCTTCATGAAGCTCGGCCGGCAGATCCCGCAGCGCTTCGACCTCTCGAGCCTGCGCCTGCTCGGATCGGTCGGCGAGCCGATCAACCCGGAGGCGTGGGTCTGGTACCGCGACGTCATCGGCGGCGGCCGCACCCCCATCGTCGACACGTGGTGGCAGACCGAGACCGGCGCGATGATGGTGTCCCCCCTGCCCGGGGTGACGACTCTCAAGCCCGGGTCCGCGCAGGTAGCTCTGCCGGGGATCTCGATCGACGTGGTCGACGACTCCGGGACGCCGGTCGGCGCCGACGAGGGCGGACTGCTCGTGATCACCGAGCCCTGGCCGGCGATGCTGCGCGGCATCTGGGGCGACCCGGAGCGCTACGTCGAGACCTACTGGTCGAAGTTCGGCGACCGCTACTTCGCGGGTGACGGAGCGCGTCGCGACCAGGACGGCGACCTCTGGCTCCTGGGGAGAGTGGACGACGTGATGAACGTCTCCGGCCATCGCCTCTCGACGGCCGAGATCGAGTCGGCCCTCGTCTCGCACCCGGTCGTCGCCGAGGCGGCCGTCGTGGGAGCCGCGGACGAGACCACCGGCCAGGCCGTGGTCGCGTTCGTGATCGCGAAGGCGAGCCAGGCCGAGGCGCTGGCCCACGGACACGACGAGCTCGAGGCCACCCTGAAGGCGCACGTCGCCGAGCACATCGGCGCGATCGCCCGCCCGAAGCGGATCTTCGTGGTGCAGGAGCTGCCCAAGACCCGCTCGGGGAAGATCATGCGCCGGCTGCTGCGCGACGTGGCGGAGGGACGTGCCGTGGGCGACACGACGACGCTCGCGGACACGCAGGTGATGGCGGTGATCTCCTCCGCGATCGCCGCGGACTGACCGGGCGCCGCCCCCTCCCGCCGCGTGGGCCGGAGGGGGCGGTGCGTCAGTCGAAGGCGACGATCAGCTCGACCTCGACGGGAGCGCCGAGGGGCAGCTCCGCCACCCCGACGGCCGAGCGCGCGTGACGGCCGGGCTCGCCGAACACGTCGCCGAGCAGCTCCGAGGCGCCGTTGATCACGCCGGGCTGCCCGGTGAAGCCGGAGGCGGACGCGACGAAGCCGGTGAGCTTCACGATCCGCGTCACCCGGTCGAGCGATCCGATCGCGTCGGCGACGGCCGCGAGCGCGTTGAGGGCGCAGGTGCGGGCCAGCTCCTTCGCCTGCTCGGGCGACACCTCGTCGCCGACCTTGCCGACCAGCGGCAGAGCGCCGTCGACGAAGGGGATCTGCCCCGCCGTGTAGACGAGGCCGCCGTGCACGACGGCGGGGACGTAGGCGCCGGCGGGGACCGCGACCGCCGGCAGCTCGACGCCGAGCTCCGCGAGGCGCTCGGCGATCACGCGCCGGCCTCGGCGACGGGGCGCTTGAGGTACGCGACGAGGCCGCCCTCGGGACCGGTCACGATCTGGACCAGCTCCCAGCCCTCGGATCCCCAGGTGTTCAGGATCGCCGTGGTGTTGTGGATCATCAGCGGGGTGGTGATGTACTCCCAGCGCGGGACGGACATGGCTCTCCTCGGGTGCGGCCGGTGCGGGACGACTGCTGAGCGCCGCGCGTCGGCGGGATGAGCGCCGCGGCTCGTCCGAGCGCGGCGACTACGCTGATTCTATGTCGGGGCAGGGCGGGACCAGAGTCGTGAAGACCATCGGGGGCGCCGTCGGCGGTCTGATCGGCATCGTCGCCATGAGCGTCGTCGCGGGAGTCCTGGTGGCCGCCTCGGTGACGCCGGCGATCGCGCTGAGCGGCATGGCCGCCGGCAACACGGTGGAGATGTTCGACAACCTCCCCGAGTACCTCGAGATCGGCACGCTCGCCGAGAAGAGCGACGTGTACGCGAAGGACTCCTCCGGCGGCGACGTGCTGCTCGCCTCCTTCTACGCCCAGAACCGCGTCGAGGTGGGCTGGGACGAGATCTCGCCGTTCGTGAAGGACGCCGTGGTCGCCTCCGAGGACCCCCGCTTCTACGAGCACGGCGGCATCGATCTGCTCGGCACCGTCCGCGCGGCCGCGACGACGGCCATGGGCGGGGACGTCCAGGGCGGCTCCTCCATCACGCAGCAGTACGTCAAGAACGTGCTCGTGCAGAAGGCGGAGGCGCTCAGCGATCCGATCGAGCGCGACGCGGCCTACCGCGAGGCCACGGAGACCACTCCGGAGCGCAAGGTCGCGGAGATGCGGCTCGCCATCGGGCTCGAGAAGGAGTATCCGAAGAACGACATCCTGCTGGGCTACCTCAACATCGCCCTGTTCGGCGGCACCGTCTACGGCGTCGAGGCGGCCGCCCGCTACTACTTCGGAGTGAGCGCGAAGGACCTCTCGCTCGCGCAGTCCGCCGCGCTCGTCGCGATCGTGAACAACCCCGAGAAGTTCCGCTTCGACCGGCCCGGCGACCCGGCGAACCCCGCCGCGGAGGGCTACCCGCAGACCCGGGACCGGCGCGACTACATCGTCACCCGCATGGATCTCGAGTCGAAGGTGACGTCCGAGCAGGCGCAGGCGGCCGTCGCCGAGCCCGTGACGCCGAACATCACCGAGCCGAGCACCGGCTGCCAGACGGCCGGAGTCGCGGCCTTCTTCTGCGACTACGTCACCTGGGTCATCAAGAACGACGACGCGTTCGGTGCGAGCCAGGACGAGCGCGACGCCACCTTCAAGCGCGGCGGCTACCGGATCTACACGACCCTCGATTCCGATCTGCAGCAGGCCGCCGTCTCGGCCACCGACGACTGGGTGCCCAAGTCGATGGCGAACGTGAACATCGGCAGCGCGAGCGTCTCGGTCGAGGTCGGCACCGGCCGCATCCTCGCGATGACCCAGAACAAGGACTACTCCAACGATCCGGACCTGACGGGCCCCAACTACACGAGCGTCAACTACAACACCGACTTCGGGTACGGCGGCTCCTCGGGATTCCAGGTCGGCTCGACCTATAAGGTGTTCACCCTCGCGGAGTGGCTGCAGGAGGGGCACTCGCTCGGCGAGAGCGTCGACGGCACCCGCCGCGCCTACACGACCTTCCGTGACAGCTGCGAGCCCGACGGCGTCTACTACGGCGAGTCCTGGAACCCCGGGAACGACGAGGGCGGCAACGGAGGAGTGACCACGGCCCTGCAGGCCACGACCGGCTCGATCAACACCTCGTTCGCCGCCATGGCCCAGCAGCTGGACCTCTGCGGCATTCGCAACACGGCGCTGGCGATGGGCGTGCACCGTGCCGACGGGACCGAGCTGCAGAAGCTCGCGCCGACCATCCTCGGCACCAACGAGATCGCTCCGCTCACGATGGCCACGGCCTTCGCCGGCTTCGCGAACAAGGGCACCGTCTGCACGCCCATCGCGATCGACCGCATCGTCGACCGCACGGGCGCCGACGTCGCGCCGCCCGCCTCCGAGTGCAGCCAGGGGATGTCCGAGGAGGTGGCCGCGACCGCCGGCTACGCCCTGCAGCAGGTGGTGACGGGCGGCACCGGCGCCCCCTCCAACCCCCGCACCGGGGTGCCGCACATCGGCAAGACCGGCACCACGGACGACGCGCTGCACACGTGGATGGTCGGCGCGAGCACCGAGGTCGCCACCGCCACCTGGGTCGGCAACGTGACCGGCTTCACCTCCATGCGCGGATTCAGTCTCAACCGGGTGAACGCCGGTCAGGTGCGCCACCAGATCTGGCCGCGCATCATGCGCGTCGCCGACGCCAAGTACGGCGGGACGGCGTTCCCGGCGCCGGTCCGCTCGCTCGTCGACGCTCCGCAGGAGGCCGTGCCCCAGGTCACCGGCCAGAGCCCCTCTGCGGCGGCCGCACGACTGCGCTCCGTCGGCTTCACGGTCCGCGTCGACACTTCTCCGGTCCCCTCCGACCGCCCGGCAGGGACGGTCGCGCAGACGAACCCGCCCGCCGGGTCGCGCGTCTCCCGGGGCGCGGAGATCACCCTGCAGATCAGCGCCGGACCGGGCGCCCCGCCCCGCGCGGGCTGAGCCCCTGCACCCCCGGCTGCTCCCGAGGGAGCGTCCGGCAGAATGAACGCGGCCGCGCTCGCGGCCGACGTGCGAGAGAAGGACCCATGACCGGACGCACCCGTCGCCCCCTCACCACCGCCCTCGCGACCGTCGCCGCGGCCGGAGCCGTCGCCGCGGCCTGGGGCATCGGCGTCGAGCGGACGCTGTTCACAGTCCGGCGCACGTCGTTCCCGGTGCTGCCCGCCGGTTCCGAGCCGATCCGCGTCCTGCACGTGTCGGACCTGCACATGGCCCCGTGGCAGACGAAGAAGCAGGAGTGGATCCGCTCGCTCCTCGCCCTGGCGCCCGACGTCGTGGTCGACACCGGCGACAACCTCGGCCACCGCGACGGCGTGCTCGGCATCCGCCGGGCCCTGGAGCCCTTCGCCGGGATCCCCGGCGCCTTCGTCAACGGATCCAACGACTACTTCGGCCCTCGGATCAAGAACCCGCTCCGCTACTTCGTCGGCCCCTCCAAGAACCCCAAGCAGCACGAGGCCGATCTCGACACCGACGGGCTGACCGGCTTCTTCTCGGACGGGCTCGGGTGGGTGGACCTCAACAACCGCGCCGAGAGCATCACGGTGAAGGGGACGCGCATCGAGTTCTTCGGCGTCGACGACCCGCACATCGGCCTCGACCGCATCGACCTCGTCGCCGGAGCCGTGGACGAGCTGCGCGGCGCGGAGGACGGACCGGCCGGGGTCAGCATCGGCGTGGCGCACGCGCCCTACCAGCGCATCCTCGACGACTTCGTCGCCCGCGGCGCCGAGGTGATCCTCGCCGGGCACACGCACGGCGGGCAGGTCTGCGTCCCGGGCTTCGGCGCCCTCGTCACCAACTGCGACATCCCGCGCGACAAGGTCGCCGGCTCGACGACGTGGGACAACGGACTGCGCAGCTCGTACCTCAACGTGTCCGCCGGAGTCGGCACCTCGATCTACGCACCGGTGCGCTTCGCCTGCCGGCCCGAGGTGACCCTCGTCACGCTCACTCCGGCGGCCTGACGAGGGGTGTCCGACGGCGGTCCGGAAATCGGCTACTATTGTCGAGGCTCGTGAGCGGTTCTCCGTGATGAGCACACCGGGGTGTGGCGCAGCTTGGTAGCGCGCCTCGTTCGGGACGAGGAGGTCGTGGGTTCGAATCCCGCTACCCCGACCGGTGAGAAGCCCGGCCAGGATCGATGATCCGGCCGGGCTTCGTCGTTCCCGGGGCGTTCTCGGAATTCTGCTGTGGCGGGGCTCGCCCGCAGGCGGATGCTCGCCCGGGCCGGAGCCCGGTCGACGACGGAGTCGGCGCGATCACCGCCCCGCGCTCTCCGGCTCGAGCACCCCTGTCGGCGTCCCGAGCGTCCTGCGCACGGGCGTGCCTCCAGACCACTCCCCCGCGCCTCCCGGCCCGATCCCAGCAGCCGGGAGCGAGACTGTTCTTCCGCCGTCGTCGCCGCCCCCGCCCGACGACCGACGAGAGGAGCACCGTGACCCGGTCGCTCACCCGCCTCACCCTCGCCATCGGCGTGCCCTACGTGGTCGCGCTCGCAGCGATCGCCTTCTGGCCGACGCCCGTCGATGCGGGAGTGCGGGGGGATCTCGGCCGAGTGACCTCCTGGTTCGCCCGGCACGGCCTCCCGATGGTCGACTACGCGTTCATCGAGTCGACTGCCAACATCGCCCTGTTCGTGCCCCTGGGGCTGCTCCTGGCCCTCAACCTGCGGCTCCGGAGGGCGTGGGTCGCCGTCGCCGTCGGCGCCGTCGTGAGCTCGCTCATCGAGGCGGGCCAGCTGCTCTTCCTCTCGGCGCGCTTCGCCACCGTCGACGACGTCGTGATGAACACCTCCGGCGCCCTCCTCGGCGCGGTCGCCGGCGTCCTGCTCCGGATGGTCGTCCGCGCACGACGACGCCGGAGGGCGGCGGAGTGGGACGACGCCTTCGCGCACATCCCCCTCCGCGGCACCTCCGGCGTCGTGGCGGATCAGCCGAGCCGCGTCCGCTGAGACGACGGCTCTGCCGCGTCAGCGGCCGAGGCCGCGGTACTCCCAGCCGGCCGCACGCCAGGCGGCGGGGTCGAGGCAGTTGCGACCGTCGACGAGGAAGGTGTTGGCCACCTTCGCCGCCGTGGCCGCGGGGTCGAGGGCGCGGAACTGCTTCCACTCCGTCACGACGACCACGGCGTCGGCGCCGGCCAGCGCCTCGTCGACGTCGGTCGTGTAGGTGATCTCGGGGTAGCGGCGGCGCGAGTTCTCGATCGCCTCGGGGTCGGTCGCGACCACGGTCGCACCGAGGTCGTGCAGGCGAGCGGCGACGTCGAGCGACGGCGAGTCGCGGATGTCGTCCGACTCCGGCTTGAACGCCAGACCGAGCACCGCGATGCGGCGGCCCTCGACGGAGCCGCCCAGGCCCTCGGTGACGAGGTCGACGACGCGCTGACGGCGACGCAGGTTGATCGCGTCGACCTCTTTGAGGAAGGCGACGGACTCGCCGACGCCGAGCTCGTCGGCGCGGGCCGAGAAGGCGCGGATGTCCTTCGGGAGGCAGCCGCCTCCGAAGCCGATGCCCGCGTTCAGGAAGCGGCGGCCGATCCGCACGTCGTAGCCGATCGCGTCGGCGAGCTGCGTGACGTCCGCGCCGGTGACCTCCGCGATCTCGGCGATCGCGTTGATGAACGAGATCTTGGTCGCGAGGAAGGCGTTGGCCGAGACCTTCACCAGCTCGGCGGTGGCGTAGTCGGTGACCACGAGCGGGGTCTCGGCCGCGAGCGCCGTTGCGTAGACCTCGTCGAGGGTCGCCTTCGCCGCTGCTCCGGCCTCGCCTGCGGGCACGCCGTAGACGAGGCGGTCGGGGCTGATCGTGTCCTTCACGGCGAAGCCCTCGCGGAGGAACTCGGGGTTCCAGGCGAGGGTCGCACCGGAGGAGGCGATGCGGTCGGCCAGGCGGGCGGCGGTGCCGACGGGGACGGTCGACTTGCCGACGACGAGGGAGTCCGCCTCGAGGTAGGGCAGGAGACCGTCGATCGCCGAGTCGACGTAGGTCATGTCCGCGGCGTTCTCGCCCGGCTTCTGCGGGGTGCCGACGGCGACGAAGTGCACGGCCGCACCGGCGGCGTCGGCCATGTCGATCGAGAAGCGCAGGCGCCCGGAGGCGACGCCGGAGGACAGCAGCTCTGGGAGGCCGGGCTCGAAGAACGGCGCGGTGCCGGCGGCCAGGGCGTCGATCTTCTTCTGGTCGACGTCGATGCCGATGACGTCGTGGCCGAGCTCGGCCATGGCGGCAGCGTGGACGGCACCGAGGTAGCCGCAGCCGATGACAGAAAGCTTCACAGGGGTTCTCCGAATCGTGGCGGGTTCGTGTCGCGGTCGCGACGGTGAGGAGGAGCGATGCGATGCGGCGACGCGTCAGCGCGCCCGCGGACGCGCGACTACCGCCGCGCCAATGCTCTCAGATCACGGGAGACGTCGGCGACAGCCGCCGCGATCTGCGCCGCCACGCGCTCGTGCACGGCCTCGCTGCGGCCGATCGGGTCCTCGATGTCGTCGCCGCCCTCGCCCTGCGGGGCGCGCCCGCGGTGGGCGGCGGCGAGCCGCACGACGGCGCGGAGCCGCGCGGCGGGGTCCTCGACCGTCGGCAGCGGCACCTCCCGCAGCACGAACGGCAGCACGCGGGCGAACTCGAGCAGCGTGAAGCCGCGGAGGAGGAGCGACGGGAAGCGCCGGGAGGCGTCGACCAGGTGGTCGCGCGTCATCGTGAGCAGGAGGTCGGCGTCGCCGACGATCGCGTCGCCGAGCACCGCGCTCGTGTGCGCGGCCGGGTCTCCCCCGTGCTGAGCCGAGAAGCGGGCCGAGACCGGGTCCATCGGCAGCCCGTCGCGCGTCCTCACTCCGGCGCTCGTGAACGCGAAGAGCGGACCTCCCGCGGGTGATGTCGCGTCGGCGAGTGCGGCGCGCAGCAGCTGCTCCGCCATCGGCGACCGGCAGATGTTGCCGGTGCAGACCGAGAGCACGGTGAAGACGGGGGCGGCGGAGGCGGCAACCGGTTCGTCCGGTCGCCAGCTCCGGCGGGCGGGGCGGGCGGAGTCGTCTCCCGGGAAGATCATCGCGGGGCGCTCAGGCCGAGGTCGACGCGGGCTCGGGCTCGACGGCCGTGTCCGGGCGGGCACCCGATCGCTCGGAGCCGTAGTAGCTCGTGTAGTAGTAGCCGTAGCCCCGGCCGACCTGGCCGCGCGCGGGCACGCGGTTGAGGATCACGCCGAGGGTGTGGCCGCTGACCCGCTCGAGGTTCTGGATCGCCTTGCCCAGCTCGTCGGTCGTCGTCCTGCCCGCGGAGATGACCACGAGCGCGCCGTCGGTGCGGGCGGTGAGGATGGCGCCGTCCGTGACGGGCAGGAGCGGCGGCGCATCGACGATCACGATGGCCTCGCGGGCGATCTCGTGCAGGAGGATGTCCATGCCGTTGGAGCCGAGCAGCTCGGACGGGTTCGGCGGGATCGACCCGGCTCCGAGCACCCAGAGGTTGCCGGACGGGCCCCACGGCTGCAGGACGTCCTGCAGCTCCGCCTTGCCGATCAGCAGGTCGGTCAGGCCGACGCCGGGCACGAGGCCGAACGACTTGGCGACCGTCGGCTTGCGGAGGTCGCCGTCGACGACGACGGTGCGCTGGCCGGAGGCGGCGAGCGTCACCGCGAGGTTCGCGGTCACCGTCGACTTGCCGTCCGAGGGCAGCGGGCTCGTCACGACGATGATGCGCGGCGGGCTGTCGATGTTCATGAACTGCAGGTTCGTGCGGAGCTCGCGCAGCGCCTCGGCGAGTGCGTGCTTGCCGTCGGCCTTGATGTAGTCGGTCGTGTCGGCCTCGGGGACGATGCGGTTGGTCTCGCTGAGGCGCTTGTCGACGGGGAGGGTGCCGACCACGGGGAGGTCGAACAGGCGCTCGACCATCTCGGCGGTGCGGATGCGCCGGTCCAGCGTGTTGCGGACGAACGCGTAGACGAGACCGAGGACGAGGCCCGCGAGCGCGCCGACCGCGAGGACGAGGCGCAGGTTCGGGAACGCCGGCGAGGACGGGAGCGCCGCGGTCTGCAGGACGGTGAGGGAGACCGTGTCGCCGACGCCCGTCTCCTGGTTGACCTGCTGCACCTTGGTGGCGATGGCCGCGACCCAGGCGTCGGCGAGCTTCTGCGCGCCCTCGGGGGTGGAGGCGGTGGCGCTGACCTTCATCACCGGGGCGACCGTGTCGGCCTGCACCGCGATCGCCGAGATCAGCGTGGCGGGCGAGACGTCGAGGCCGAGGCTGTCGATCGCGATCTGCGCCACGTCGCGCGAGGTGGCGATCGGGACGTACGTGGCGAGGCTCGACTTGGCGACGGACTGCGCGATCTGCTGCGTGTAGATCGCCTGGCTGTCGTCGGCACCGGTGGTGGCGACGGAGACGAGGCCCTGTGAGTCGGCGACGTACCGCGGCTTCTGCGTCAGCGACCAGCCGAAGGCGACGAGAGTGCCGAGGAGGATCGCCGCGACGATCGGGATCCAGTGGTCGCGCAGCAGCCGGAGGACGTCTCGAAGTTCCACAGAGTCAGATTTCCTTCGCTGGTACGGATCACGCGGCGGGCGCCGGAGACGGGTTCTTCCGAATTCTGACACAGCGCTTCCGCGCCCTCGGCGCCAGGCGCGTCAACCGTGCCACCCGTCGGGGGTGGGCTCCGGCGGAGTCCCTCTCGTGATCACTCCGAGGCCCTCGAGCTCGACGACCGCCGACTCGACGACCGCCGCCGCATCGACGTCGGCGGGCGGCGGGCCCGCCTCCTCGAGCACTGCGGCGACGAGACCGGGCAGATCGGATCCCCGGCCGGCGTGCCGCCAGATCGTCGGGCCGATGCCGGAGAGGCGCACGAGGGTGCCGCCGCAGAACACGAGCAGCTCGCCGCCGGGGAGCTCCACCGCGTCGTCCGCAGGGGCGCGCAGGACGGTGCCGGGCAGGGCCTCGCCCACGGCGTCGAGCGGCACGGAGACCACCTCGGACCAGGCGGACGGGGCCTCGGCGCCGAGGGACGCGAAGACCTCCTCGACCAGGTGCACCACGCTCGCGGCCTCGGAGTAGACCAGTCGCCGGACGCCGCCCAGCGCCGAGAGGGTGCGGACGAGATCGGCGATCGGCCGCGGTCGGGCCGAGAGGTACGAGGTCTGCGGCACCAGATCCTCGATCGCGTCGACCGGGTCGACGTGCTCGAGGAAGGGCGTCCCGACGCCGTCGCGGCGCTCGAGCAGGAGGACGCCCGCCAGCCGCAGGGGCGCCTCCGGGACCGGTCGGAGGGCGAGCGACCCGGGGGCCAGCTGCGCCTTCGGCGCCGATCCGGTCAGCGGCTTCACCGACAGCGGCTTGGGATAGGGCAGGACGCGCCCCTCCGGGGTCACGCCGACCGTCTCGTCGGTGACGTAGCCGAAGCGGGACCCGAGCGTCCGGGCGATGGTGGTCTTGCCGGTCCCGGAGGCGGCGACGAAGGCCAGCACGCGGCCGGACTCGTCGGAGATCCCGCAGGCGTGGAGCATCAGCAGGTCGGCGCGCCGGGCGCCGATCGCCTCGAGGGTCAGGGTCGAGGTCAGGGACTCCTCGAGCTGCGCGAGCGTGGCGCTCGAGACCCGGGGCGAGCCGTCGACCGGGACGGAGGGATCGTGCCCCACCTCGGCGAGGACGTCGCGTGCTCCCGCGTCGGGCTCGGACGCGCACGCGGCCCAGCTGTCGGCGATCCGCGCCGCGTCCTCGTCGCCGACGCCGCGTCCGAAGACCACGCGGAACGGGGTCTCGAGGACCGAGACGGACAGGGTGCGGGGCTCGGCGCCCCTCCCCCCGGCGATCAGTACGCCCCGTCGCGGGCGAGGACGGCGCGCGCGGTCTTGAAGAGGATGACGATGTCGCCGGTCATCGACCAGTTCTCGACGTAGTACAGGTCGAGGCGGACGGTGTCCTCCCACGAGAGGTTCGAGCGTCCGCTGACCTGCCAGAGCCCGGTGATGCCCGGCTTCATCAGGAAGCGGCGGTGCACGTGCTCCTCGTACTGCTCGACCTCGCGGGCCAGCGGCGGGCGGGGGCCGATCAGGGACATGTCGCCGCGGAAGACGTTCAGGAACTGGGGCAGCTCGTCGAGGCTGAAGCGCCGGAGGATCGCACCCACCCGGGTGACGCGCGGGTCCTTCGCCATCTTGAAGAGGATCGAGTTCCCCTCTGCACGCTGCTGCGACGCGAGAGCCGCCAGTCGCGCCTCCGCGTCGACGACCATAGAGCGGAACTTCAGCATCTCGAAGGTCGCGCCGTTCAGGCCGATGCGCTCCTGCCGGAAGAGCACGGGCCCGGGGCTGGTGACCTTGACCAGCACGGCGACGACGACGAGCACCGGCGCGCTGAGGATGATCAGCATGGTCGACGCCAGGATGTCGAAGAGGCGCTTGGCGAACCGCTGGCGGCCGTCGAAGCGCGGGGTCTCGACGTGGATCAGCGGAAGGCCCGCGACGGGGCGGGTGTGGATGCGCGGACCGCCGATGTCGGTGAGGCTCGGCGCCACGACGAGGTGCTCGCGCCCGGGCTCGAGCGTCCAGCTCAGCTCGCGGATCCGCTGCGGCGCCAGCTCGTCGGAGCTCGTGACGACCACCGTGTCGGCACCGGTGGCGTCCATCACGGCGCGGACGCCGTCGATCCCGGTGAACCCGTGGACCGCGAGGCCCGAGAGCTCCTGCTCGCTCCGCAGCGCGTCCGCACCGCCGACCGAGGTCGAGACGGCGCCGACGAGCTTGTAGCCGGCCTCGGTGCCGCGGCGCAGCTCGCGCGCGGTGTGCAGGACGCTCGCGCGGGAGCCGAGGAGCACGACCTGGCTCGAGAAGCGGCCCGCCCGGCGCTGCCGGGTGAGCCAGGAGCGCCAGACCAGGCGGCCGACGCAGATCAGCACGATCCCGGCGGGGAACGCCGTGATGATGTAGCCGCGCGCGAGCAGGATCTGGAGCAGGTAGGCGATGATCGCGACGATGCCGAAGAGCCAGATGGAGGCGTCGACGACGCGGCGGTACTCGACGTAGCCGGTGCCGACGATCCGGCGGTCGCGCGTGTCGAAGACCTGGAGGGCGAGGAGCCAGCCGACCGACAGGGCGACGGACACCCAGGTGTAGCTGACCGCGATGTCGGCGGGGTTCTTGAACCCCAGATCCGAGTTCAGGTTCAGGTCGAACCAGAAGAGCTGCGTGCCGAAGACGGAGAGGACGATCGCGACGACGTCCGTGATGAGCAGCCGTCGCCGGTAGTCCTGCTCCCACGACGGCCGACGCCTCAGCGGTGCCCCTTGCGCCGTCATCGTTTCCCCCGACCTTTCCTGCTGCTTCGAAAGGCGTAATTCCGTTTCCGGTGTTGTCACGTCGTCAGGCTACCCACTTCCTCGTTTCGGAGGGGTGTCGCACCGGTGAGGAACGCTCGACCGGTCAGCCGCGGAGCCGGCCGCGGCTCTCCTGGAGGTAGCACGCGCCGCACAGCGACTCGTAGGTGACCGCCGTTCCGTCGATCGCGACCTGATCGCCGTCGAAGACGAAGCGGCCGTCCACGACGCGCCCGTTGAAGATCGCTTTGCGCCCGCACCGGCAGATCGTCTTCAGCTCCTCGAGGCTGTGGGCGATCTCCAGGAGTCGCCTGCTGCCCGGGAACGCGGCGGTGCGGAAGTCCGTGCGGATGCCGTACGCCAGGACGGGCACGTTCTCGAGGATGGCGATCCGGAGCAGATCGTCGACGTGCGACTCCGGCAGGAACTGCGCCTCGTCGACGAGCAGAGCACTCACGTCGCGCTTCGACTCGGCCAGCACGCGGGCCCGGGCGGCGGTGAAGACGGCCACCGGGTCCCCGTCGGGCTCGAACAGGATGTCCACCGGACGGGTCACGCCGAGCCGCGACACAATCAGCTCCTCGCCCTTCGTGTCGACGGCCGGCTTGGCCAGCAGCACCCGGTGCCCGCGCTCCTCGTAGTTGTGCGCGGCCTGCAGGAGCGACGTGCTCTTCCCGCTGTTCATCGCTCCGTAGCGGAAGTACAGCTTGGCCATCAGGTCTCCTCGGGGCGGGTCCGGAGGCGGGGCCCCCGGGGTGAGCAGGGGCCGGTCACGGGAGGAACCCGTCCTCGCCGGCGCGGCGGATCAGGTCGGCCCGGCGGCTCGCGGGCCTGCCGACGGCGACGTACTTGCGGCGCACGCGCTGCAGGTAGGTCTTCGCTGTCTCGAACTGCACGTTCATCTTGGCGGCGACCTCGGGGGTGCTCGATCCGGATGCGTAGAGGCGCAGCGCCTCCAGCTCGCCGGTGCTGAGCCGCGGGCGCTGCTGCGCCGCGACTCCGGACGGCAGGGGCCGCCACTGCGCGGACGAGATGTCGGCCGAGCGCATCTCGAGAGCGGCGCGGGTCTGCTCCATCACCTCGGCGAGCGAGCGCGACTTCGCCAGGTGCCGCACGGCTCCGGCCTTCAGGGCGCGCTCGCGGACCTCGTCGTCCTCGCTCGCGGAGAGCGCCACGACCGCGGCTCCCGCCGCCCGGCAGGTCCGGATCCGCGCCTCGATCGAGATCGGCTCGCGCAGCTCGACGTCCATCACGACCACCTGGGTGGGGAAGACATCGCTCGTCACCAGGTCGTGCCAGGTGGAGGCGGCCACGACGACCTCGAAGTCCAGGGCGTGGGTGCGGATCCACGCGCTCGTCGCCGCGAGCAGGTCCTCGCGCGGGTCGAGCAGGCCGAGCCGGACCGCACGGGGTGCCGCGTCGCGGGCACTCCGGGCGGAGGAGCCCGAGGGCTCACCGGAGCGGGTGACCATGCGGACGATCCTAGCCGCGGCCGGGCCCGCCCCCGGCTCAGAACAGCGTCGGCTGCCCGACGCCGGGCAGGATCGCGGCGCGCTCCGGCCCGAGCTCCCCGACCAGCAGCCCGTCGTGCTGGAGGGAGCGCCGCTCGCCGCCGAGGGTCCGCAGCGTCCCCAGCGAATTCAGGGCGGAGGACTTGACGGAGCCGGTGGCCGGGTCCTCCTCGCCGCGCTCGAGCCCGTGCGCGCGCATCAGCGGGCGGATGCGCGCGGAGAGCCAGCGCCGGTACTCGAGAGGCGCGTAGGCGTCGCGGCCCGGGTAGAGCGCTCGGTACTTGTCGACCAGCTCGGGGTGCTCCTGCCCGAGCCACTGCAGGAACCACTCCTTCACCCCGGGCTTGAGGTAGAGGGTCGAGTACATGATCGTGCTGGCGCCCGCCTCGCGGCAGGCCCGGAGCGACTCGTCGAGGTGCGCCCGTGTGTCGGTGAGGAACGGCAGGATCGGCATGAGGAACACCGAGCAGTCGAAGCCGGCCTCCCGTGCCGCGGTCACCGTCGCCAGCCTGGCCGCCGCGGTCGGCGCACCCGGCTCGACGGAGCGCTGGAGGCCCTCGTCGTAGACGGCGATCGAGACTCCGAGGTCGACCGGGACGTGCTCGGCGGCCTCGCGGAGCAGCGGCAGGTCTCGCCGCAGCAGCGAGCCCTTCGTAAGGATCGAGATCGGGGTGCCCGAGGCGGCGAGCGCGGCGATGATGCCCGGCATCAGCCGGTAGCGGCCCTCGGCGCGCTGGTACGGATCGGTGTTGGTGCCGAGTGCCACGGGGTGCCGCTCCCAGCTCGGCTTCGCGAGCTCCCGGGTGAGGACCTCGGCGACGTTCACCTTCACGACGATCTGCGAGTCGAAGTCGCGGCCGCCGTCGAACTCGAGGTACTCGTGCGTGGGCCGGGCGAAGCAGTAGGTGCAGGCGTGGGTGCAGCCGCGCATCGGGTTGATGCTCCAGCCGAACGGCATCTTCGAGGAGGTGTGCACGCGGTTGAGCGCCGACTTCGCGAGCACCTCGTAGAAGGTGATGCCCTCGAACTCCGGTGTGCGCACAGTCCGCACCAGGTCGGTGAGCTTGACGAGCCCGGGCAGCGCGGCCTCGTCGGCCGTGCCGATCGACTGCCCGCTCCACCTCATGAAGCCATTAGAACATACGTTCGAACGGGTCGCACCCGATCAGACCGAGGCGGACAGCTCCAGCGTCTCGGCGGTCGCGGTGACCGTCTGCTCGGCCTTCTCGGGCGCGTCGTTGAGCGTCGAGCCGTAGCTCGGCACCAGTGCGCGGATCCGCGGCTCCCAGGCCTTCATCCGGTCGGGGAAGCACTTCTGCACGATGTCGAGCATGATCGGCACGGCGGTCGAGGCTCCGGGCGAGGCGCCGAGCAGGCCGGCGATCGTGCCGTCCCCTCCGGTGATGACCTCGGTGCCGAACTGCAGCACGCCGCCCTTCTTCTCGTCCTTCTTCATCACCTGGACGCGCTGGCCGGCGGTGATCAGGTACCAGTCCTCGTCGCGGGCGGTGGGCAGGAACTCGCGCAGGGCCTTCATCTTCTTGCCACGGCCGGCGAGCACCTCGCCGATCAGGTACTTCATCAGGTCGAGGTTGTCGCGGGCGACCGCGAGCATCGGGCCGATGTTGTGCGGCCGGATCGACAGGGGCAGGTCGAGCCACGAGCCCCGCTTCAGGAACTTGGGCGTGAAGCCCGCGTAGGGGCCGAAGAGGAGGGACGACTCGCCGTCGACGACGCGCGCATCGAGGTGCGGCACCGACATCGGGGGCGCGCCGACCGCGGCCTTGCCGTAGACCTTCGCCTTGTGCCGGGCGACCAGCTCGGGGTTGTCGGTGCGGAGGAACTGCCCCGAGATCGGGAAGCCTCCGAAGCCCTTGATCTCGGGGATGCCCGACTTCTGCAGGAGGTGCAGCGCACCGCCGCCGGCGCCGACGAAGACGAAGCGGGCGGTCACCGACTGGGGCGTGCCTCCGACGACCTGCTTGAGGTCGAGGCGCCAGGTGCCGTCCTTCTGCCGGGTGATGTCGGTGACCTCGCGGCCGGTGTCGAGCGTGCCGCCATGGGCGACGACGTGGTCGAACAGCTGGTGGGTCAGCGAGCCGAAGTCGACGTCGGTGCCGGCCGGCATGCGCGTCGCCGCGTAGGGGCCGCCGCCGGCGGGACGCTGCTCCATCAGCAGGGGCGCCCACTCGTGGATGGTCTTGACGCTCTCGGTGAACTCGATGCCGGCGAACAGCGGCTGGTCCTTGAGCGCCTCGTAGCGCTTCCGGAGGTACTCGACGTTGGCCTCGCCGTGCACGAAGGTCATGTGCGGCGCCGGGTTGATGAAGCTGGAGGGCTCGCGGATGTCGCCGGACTCCACCAGGCTCGACCAGAACTGGCGCGAGATCTGGAACTGCTCGTTGATCTGGATCGCCTTGGCCGGGTCGACGGAGCCGTCGGCCGCCTCGGGCATGTAGTTCAGCTCGCAGAGGGCCGCGTGACCGGTGCCCGCGTTGTTCCACGGGTTCGACGACTCCTGCGCCACGTCGCCGAGGCGCTCGTAGGCGGCGATCGTCCAGTCGGGCTGCAGCTGGGTGATGAGGGCGCCGAGCGTGGCGCTCATGATGCCCCCACCGATGAGGGCGACGTCGACCGGTTCCGAGGAGTTCACGAGAGTCGAGTTTACGCTCGCCCGAGCACGCCGCGGCGGGGAGGGGACCCGCTCCCCCATCAAATTCGCGGCTTTTCCACCCGGAAGGGGCCAGAGCGCTCGGCGCCGGCCCCGTCCACGGAGGTCAGGACACGGGCTGCTTCGCCGCGATGAGCTCGGCGATCTGCACGGCGTTCAGGGCCGCGCCCTTGCGGAGGTTGTCGTTGCTGATGAAGAGCGCGAGGCCGCGTCCCTCCGGAGCGCCCTCGTCGGCGCGGATGCGGCCGACGAAGCTCGGGTCCTTGCCCGCGGCCTCCAGCGGAGTCGGCACCTCGCGCAGCACGACGCCGGGCGCGTCGGCCAGCAGCTCGCGAGCACGCTCGGGGCTGAGGGCGGAGGCGAACTCGGCGTTGACGGAGAGCGAGTGGCCGGTGAACACGGGGACGCGCACGCAGGTGCCCGAGACCAGCAGCTCCGGGAGCTCGAGGATGCGGCGGCTCTCGTTGCGGAGCTTCTTCTCCTCGTCGGTCTCGTTCGAGCCGTCCTCGACCAGGCTCCCCGCGAAGGGGATGACGTCGAAGGCGATCGGGGCGACGTACTTGTCCGGCGCGGGGAAGTCGACCGCCGAGCCGTCGTGCACCAGGTCGAGCAGGTGCTCGTCGGCGACGGCGGCGCGGACCTGGCCGGCCAGCTCGTTCGCTCCGGCCAGCCCGCTGCCGGACACGGCCTGGTAGGTGCTGACGATCAGGCGCGTGAGCCCCGCTTCGCGGTCGAGGACCTTGAGGATCGGCATCGCGGCCATCGTGGTGCAGTTGGGGTTGGCGATGATGCCCTTGACCGCCTGGTCGATGGCGTGGGGGTTCACCTCGCTGACGACCAGCGGGACCTCGGGGTCCATCCGCCAGGCGCTGGAGTTGTCGATCACGGTGACGCCGGCCGCGGCGAAGCGGGGCGCCTGCGCGCGCGATCCCGTGGCTCCGGCCGAGAACAGGGCGATGTCGAGCCCCGACGGATCGGCGGTCTCCACGTCCTCGACCACGACGTCCTCGCCGCGGAACGGCAGCGTCGTGCCCGCCGAGCGGGCGGTGGCGAAGAAGCGGATGGACGCGATCGGGAAGTCGCGCTCCTCGAGGAGGCGGCGCATCACCTTCCCGACCTGGCCGGTCGCGCCGACGACGCCCACGTGGAGGGGGGTGCTGCTCATGCTGTGCTCTTTCGTCCGTGCGGCGCGCGGGCCGCTCGTGGCGGGGGGATCGAGGGAGAGGGTACCGGTCGCTCCGGCCGCTCGGGAGGAACGGCCGGATCGCGAGGGTGTCCGGCCGTCAGCGGCCGGTGCCGGCGTAGACGACGGCCTCGTCCTCGGCGTCGAGCCCGAAGGCCGTGTGCACGACGCGCAGGGCCTCGTTCACGGTGTCGGCGCGGGTGACGACCGAGATGCGGATCTCGCTCGTGGAGATCATCTCGATGTTGATCCCGGCCTCGTAGAGGGAGCGGAACAGCTTCGCGGAGACGCCGGCGTTGGTGCGCATCCCGGCGCCCACGAGCGCGAGCTTGGCGATCTGGTCGTCGTACTGCAGGGACTCGAAGCCGACCTCGTCCTTCTCGGCGTTGAGAGCCATGAGGACCGTCTGGCCGTCGGCCTTGGGCAGGGTGAACGAGATGTCGGTGCGGGCGGTGGCCGCAGCCGACACGTTCTGCACGATCATGTCGATGTTGGAGCCGGTCTTGGCCACGATCGTGAAGATCTGCGCGGCCTTGCCCGGGATGTCGGGGACTCCGACGACGGTGATCTTCGCCTCGTTCAGGTCAGCGGCGACTCCGGCGATGATGGGCTCTTCCACGGCTTGTCCGTTCTGCTCGGCGCCGGCGGTCTCGGCGTTGTAGACGATGGTGCCCTCGTTGGGGCTGAAGGAGGAGCGCACGTGGAGCGTGACTCCGTGGCGGCGGGCGAACTCGACGGCGCGGATGTGCAGCACCTTCGCTCCCGCGGCGGCCAGCTCGAGCATCTCCTCGCTGGTGATGCGGTCGAGCTTGCGGGCCTTCTTGACGACCCGCGGGTCGGCGGTGAAGACGCCGTCGACGTCGGTGTAGATCTCGCAGGTGTCGGCGCCGAGTCCCGCGGCGAGCGCGACGGCGGTGGTGTCCGAGCCGCCGCGGCCGAGGGTGGTGATGTCCTTCGTGTCGCGGTTGAAGCCCTGGAAGCCCGCGACGATGACGACGGCGTTCTCGTCGAGCGCCTCGCGGAGGCGGACCGGGGTGATGTCGACGATGCGGGCGGCGCCGTGCTGCGCGTCCGTGATCATGCCGGCCTGGCTGCCGGTGAAGGAGCGGGCCTCGAAGCCCATGCTCTTGATCGCCATCGCCAGCAGCGCCATCGAGATGCGCTCGCCCGAGGAGAGCAGCATGTCGAGCTCGCGAGGGGCGGGGATGGGCGTGACCTGGTGGGCGAGCTCGAGCAGGTCGTCGGTGGTGTCGCCCATGGCCGAGACGGCGACGACCACGTCGTTGCCCGCCTGCTTGGTGGCGACGATCCGCTTCGCGACCCGCTTGATGCTCTCCGCGTCGGCGACGGAGGACCCGCCGAACTTCTGGACGATCAGGCTCACGTGCTGCTCCCGTGTCGGTGGCTGGACCGCCGTCGCGACCCGACGGGCGAGTCTACCGGTCGACCGCATGCCGGAGCGGTCATGCGACTCCGGCGGCCGCGTCAGTTCTCGACGAGCCGGCGGCCCTCGAAGGCGCGGCCGAGGGTGATCTCGTCGGCGTACTCGAGGTCTCCGCCGACGGGCAGCCCGGAGGCCAGACGGGTGATGCGGATGCCGAGGGTGCTGAGCATGCGCGAGAGGTAGGTCGCCGTCGCCTCGCCCTCGAGGTTCGGGTCGGTCGCGATGATGACCTCCTGCACCTCGCCGTCCGCGAGCCGCTGCAGCAGCTGGCGGATGCGGAGCTGATCCGGGCCGATGCCGTCGATCGGGCTGATCGCGCCGCCGAGCACGTGGTAGAGCCCGCGGAACTCGCGGGTGCGCTCGATCGCCGGGACGTCCTTCGCCTCCTCCACGACGCAGATGACGGCGCGGCTGCGGCGCGGATCGCGGCAGATCCCGCAGGTCGCCTCCTCCGCCACGTTCCCGCAGATGTCGCAGAAGTGCACACGGCCGCGCAGCTCGAGCAGGATCTCGGCGAGCCGGGTGACGTCGAACGTCTCGGTCTGCAGGATGTGGAACGCGATGCGCTGGGCGGACTTCGGGCCGATGCCGGGGAGCCGGCCGAGCTCGTCGATCAGCTCCTGGACGATGCCTTCGTACATGCGGTCGCCTCCTCTCGGGTGGGGCGTCCGGGTCCACCGGGACCTCGCCGAGGCCGAGCGCGGAGCACAGCTCGGCCCACCAGCCGGCGAGCACCTCCTCGGTGGGGCGGGCGCCGTCGG
>NZ_PSWC01000009.1:0-112572 GCF_002931535.1 Rathayibacter sp. AY1C6
AGGCCGGGGTATAAAATTGGCATTGAACATAGTGCACGCTGTTGAGTTCTCAAGAATCGGACACATCCCGCCTCCACACCAGAACGGTGCTTCACAACGGAAGTGATCGAAGATATTGTTGCTTGCGTCATACGCGTCTTCTCGGTAGACTAGGAGAAGTTTCTTTCTCCCTGTCGCCGTGGCAACTTGTATAACTTAGCACATCCGCAGGCCGTGTCAAATCCGGCTTCTTCGCGATGCCGTCACGCTTATAGGCGCTCCGACGTTGCTCGGTTCAGGACCTGAGTCCTGCGCCGGGCGGCGAAGTTGCTGGATCCGAGGAATCCTGCGAAGGCTTTACATCCGCGCGGCAGACCTGCTCCTAAAAGCTGTCTTGCCGAGTGGATGGTCCCGATTGAGGCCGGGACGTCGGAGCTGCTGCTCTTTCCGTTTCCCTGCGGCCTTTGTGGCGACTCGGACTAAGTTACGCAGCGATCGCGGTGCTGTCAAACGACGGGCCGAAGTCGCACATCCCGGGCGTGTCGGGATCGGGGGTCCTCCCCGTCGGCGCCCGGTTCCGCGGGCGGATCTTGGGTCCGAGCCGGCTGCATCGGACCGAGGCGGGCACCCGCGCGCGGGATCCGACTCCACCGAGTGGAAGGACCCTCCCCGGAAACGACGAGGAGCGCGCGGCCCGGATCGCTCCGGTACCGCGCGCTCCTCGAGGGGATGCCGGGACTACGCCCCGATGCCGACCGCCTCGGGGGAGACGTCCGCACCGGGAGCCGAGGGCTCGAGCGCCTCGGCGACGCGCTGCGAGAGCGACGAGTCGACGTTCGCCCAGTACTGGAGCACGCGCTGCCGCAGCTCCGGACGGGTGACCTTCGACACGTGGCCGGCGATGTTCGCGACCAGGCGGGCGCGCGCGTCGTCGTCGAGGACCTCGCGGTAGAGCGTCCCCGCCTGACCGAAGTCGTCGTCCTCCGGGTGGAGGGTCGCCGCGGCGCGCGTCAGCTCGCCGTCGGTCTCCCAGCCGGCCGACTCCGCCGCCCGAGCGGGATCGGCGTGGGCGCCGCCCATCGTGTTCGGCGCGTAGACGGGCACCTCGGACTTCTGGAAGTCGAACCGCATGGGGCCGTCCTTCGAGTACGAGTGCACCGGCGACTTCGGCGCGTTCACCGGCAGCTGCGCGTGGTTGGTCCCCACGCGGTAGCGGTGCGCGTCGGCGTAGCTGAAGATGCGCGCGAGGAGCATCTTGTCGGGGCTTGCCGCGATCCCGGGCACGAAGTTCGAGGGGGCGAACGCCGCCTGCTCGATCTGCGCGAAGTAGTTCTCGGGGTTCCTGTCGAGCGTCATGGTGCCGACCTCGATCAGCGGGTAGTCCGCGTGCGGCCAGACCTTGGTGAGGTCGAACGGGTTGAACCGGTAGCTCTTCGCGTCCTCGTACGGCATGACCTGCACGGACAGCGTCCACGAGGGGAAGTCGCCGCGGTCGATCGCGGAGGACAGGTCGCGGATGTGGAAGTCCGCGTCCTCACCGGCGATCTGGTCGGCCTGCTCCTGGCTCAGGATCTCGACGCCCTGGTCGGTCTTGAAGTGGTACTTGACCCAGAAGCGCTCGCCGGCGGCGTTGATCCACTGGTAGGTGTGCGAGCCGAAGCCGTCCATGTGCCGCCACGAGGAGGGGAGGCCGCGGTCGCCCATGAGCCACGTGACCTGGTGGGCCGACTCGGGCGAGAGGGTCCAGAAGTCCCACTGCATGTCGTGGTCGCGCAGGTGGCTGCCGGGCAGGCGCTTCTGCGAGCGGATGAAGTCGGGGAACTTGATGCCGTCGCGGATGAAGAAGACGGGGGTGTTGTTGCCGACGAGGTCGTAGTTGCCCTCGCTCGTGTAGAACTTCAGCGCGAAGCCGCGGGGGTCGCGCCAGGTGTCGGGCGAGCCCTGCTCGCCGGCGACCGTGGAGAACCGCGCGAGCATCTCGGTCTCGACTCCGGGCTGGAAGAGCGCGGCACGCGTGTAGGCGCTGACGTCGGCGGTGGTGGTGAAGCGTCCGAAGGCTCCGCCGCCCTTGGCGTGGACGACCCGCTCCGGGATGCGCTCGCGGTTGAACTGGGCCAGCTTCTCGACGAGGTAGTGGTCGTGGAGCGCGAGGGGTCCGTCGGCTCCGACGCTCAGCGAGTGGTCGTCGCTCGCGACCGGTGCTCCGGAGTTCGTGGTGGTGAATCGTTCCTCGGTCATGTTCCTCCTGTCGGCGAGGGGCACGGAGCCCGCCGCTGCGGTGTAGCGGATGTCGGTCAGTGGGCCAGGGCCAGGCAGTCGGGGCAGGTGCCCCAGAACGTGACGTCGGCGGTGTCCACGGCGAAGCCGCTCGCGGTCTGCGGATGCAGGCACGGCGCCTCCCCGACGACGCAGTCGACGTCGGCCACGGCCCCGCAGCGCCGGCACACCACGTGGTGGTGGTTGTCGCCGACCCGCAGCTCGAACCGGCGGGGGTGGCCCTCCGGCTCGATGCGGCGGACGATCCCGGCGTCGGTGAACGCCGAGAGCACTCCGTAGACCGCCTGGGCCGAAGCCTCGGGGAGGCCCTCGCGCACTCGGGCCAGGACCGCGTCCACCCCGGAGTGCGGGTGCTCCTCGAGAGCGAGGAGCACCGCGCGCCGGGTGGCGGTGACCTTGAGCCCGGAGGCTCGGAGCCGCTCGTTCACTGTCGTCATGCCGAGGACACTACCCGAGTTGTCTTGAGCGGATCAAAACAACGGGCGGCGTGGCGCGCTCGTCCGGGTGAACGGCCGGGAACGCTCCGGCGGCCACGCGGAGGCTCCGATCAGGCGACCGGACCCTCGACCAGCACGACCTGGGCGGAGCGGGCGGCGCCCGCGGTGTCGGTCCACGAGATCGTCACCGACTCCCCGGGCTCGCGCTGCGCGAGCGAGGCGGACAGCTGATCGGCCGAGGCGACGGCGACCCCGTCGACCGCGGTGACGACGTCCCCCGCCTCGAGGCCCGCCTGCGCGGCCGGCCCGCCCTCGACGACTCCGCCGATCACGGCGCCGGACGCGGTGGTCGCGAGCGCGCGCGAGGTCGGCGACGCGGTGCCGGAGGAGAGGGAGACGCCGAGGAAGGCCGGGTAGCCGATCTCGACAGTGGCCGTGTCGGCGCCCGCCTCGATGGTGGCCACGATGTCCAGGGCCTTCGAGATCGGGATCGCGAAGCCGGTGATGTCGGCCGTCCCGCTGGAGGCGGCGGTGTCCATCCCCACGACGCGGCCGGCGGAGTCGACGAGCGGGCCGCCGGAGTCGCCGGAGACGATGTCGGCGTCGGTCTGGATCAGCCCGGTCAGCGTCTCGGCGGAGATCCCCGACTCGGAGCGGGTGGTGATCTGCTGATCGAGACCCGTGACCGTGCCGGTGGCGGCGACCAGGTCGCCCGTCCCTCCCGCGTTGCCGACGGCGGTCACGGTGTCGCCCACAGCGACCCCGTCCGTGTCGAGCGAGGCGGGGGTGAGGCCGGAGGCGTCCTCCAGCTGCAGGACGGCGACGTCGTTCGTCGCGTCGGTGCCGACGACGCGGGCGGTGTAGCTGCGGCCCGTCGACTCCACCGTGACCGAGATCGCGGTGGCGCCCTCGACGACGTGGTTGTTGGTGAGGATCATGCCGTCGGAGGTGAGGATCATGCCGGTGCCGGCCGAGCGGGCGCCCTGGTAGGTGAGCTCGGAGGTGATCGTGACCACCCCGGCGGTCTGCGCGGTGCTCGCGGCCACGGCGTCGGTCGCGCCGGTGGCCGGCTCGGAGGCGGAGGAGCCGCCCTGCGTCGAGCCGTACGGGGAGGAGCCGCCCTGCGTCGATCCGCCCTGCGTCGATCCGCCCCAGGAGGGGACGATCACGTACCCGCCGCCGAAGGATCCGCGCGAGCCGCCGGGGTAGACGATCGTGGTGGCGCCGGCCGAGGCCGAGGAAGCCGCCTCGGTGCGGCCGGCGGTGGCGACTCCGCCTGCTGTCACTCCGATCAGCACGGCGAGGCCGAGGCCGCCGGCGATCAGCGCCCGACGACGACGACGGCGGTCGTCCGCGCGCAGCGCGCGCACCTCGTCGGCGCCCGTCGCCTCGGTGGTGGCGGGCTGGTCGGTGAGCTCTCGCTCGTCGGATTCGTGTCGCTCGTTCATGGTGTCGTCCTCGTGCCGGGGCCGCCCCTGACGGCGACCGGTTCCCATTCCACGCCCGGCCTCCCGGCGCCGCCTGGATGCCGCTTATGCGGTTCCTATGAGCGCTCGCTCCTCTGAATGGTTGTAGCGTCAACCAAAAGCGGGTAGCGTCTCCGCCGTGACCACCTCCTCCCCCGACCTGCTCGCTCCCGACACCGCGATGGGCGCGGTGACCCTCCGCGTCGCCGACCTCGACGGGATGATCGCCTACTACCGCGACGCCGTGACGCTCGAGCTGCTCTCGCACGACGGACCGGTCGCGGTGCTCGGCCGCGGCGGAGTGCCGGCCGTGATCCTCCAGCACGCGCCCGAGCTGGTGCACGCCTCGCCGCGCAGCGCCGGCCTCTTCCACACGGCGATCCTCTTCGAATCGGAGGCGGCGCTCGCCGCGGCCGTGTACAGCGTCGCGAGCCGGCACCCCGGCTCCTTCACCGGCAGCTCCGACCACCTGGTCAGCAAGGCCTTCTACTTCGACGACCCCGAGCACAACGGCGTCGAGCTCTACTGGGACCGCGACCGCACGCAGTGGTCGTGGACGCACGGGCGGATCGAGATGAGCACGCTCTTCCTCGACCCGAACGCGTTCCTGCAGGAGCACCTCACCGAGGAGTCGATCGCGCAGCCGCGCCTCGGCGGCGCCTCCGTCGGCCACGTGCACCTGAGCGTGGGCGACGTCGCCACGGCGAAGGAGTTCTACGTCGACCGGCTCGGCTTCGAGACGACGATCGCGTACGGCGGGCAGGCGCTCTTCGTCTCGGCGGGCGGCTACCACCACCACATGGCGATGAACACCTGGAACTCGGCGGGCGCCGGACGCCGGCAGCAGGCCCTCGGCCTCGGACAGGTGGAGATCGTGGTGCCCGGCGCCGACGACCTCGGCGCGCTCGGCGAGCGGCTGGCCCGCTCCGGAGTCGCCACCCGCGACGACGGCCGCACCCTCGCCTTCGAGGACCCCTGGGCGAACGCGATCCGCGTCACGACCTCCTGAGCGCCGCCGATCGCGGGGACCCCCGCGGGTACGATGGTCGCGCGGAAGACCGCACTCCCCCGAGACTCCGGAGAACACGGTGCCCACGATCGTCGTTGAAGTCATGCCCAAGGCCGAGCTGCTCGACCCGCAGGGGAAGGCCGTCGCCGGCGCGCTCGCGCGGCTGGGCCACTCCGCCCTCCACGGCGTGCGGGTGGGCAAGCGCTTCGAGATCACCGTCGACGAGGTGACCGACGAGGTGCGCGCCTCGGTGCAGCGCATCGCCGACGAGATGCTCTCGAACTCGGTGATCGAGGACGTCGTCGGGATCCACTACCCGGCGGAGGCCGCCCGATGAGGATCGGCGTCATCACCTTCCCCGGCTCGCTCGACGACCGCGACGCCCAGCGCGCCGTCCGGTTCGCGGGTGCGGAGCCGGTCGCGCTGTGGCACGGCGACCACGACCTCGACGGCGTCGACGCGATCGTCCTGCCGGGGGGCTTCTCCTACGGCGACTACCTGCGCTGCGGCGCCATCGCCTCCCACTCCCCGATCATGCGCGAGGTCGTCGACGCGGCGAACGCCGGGACCCCGGTCCTCGGCATCTGCAACGGCTTCCAGATGCTCACCGAGGCGCACCTGCTGCCCGGCGGCCTGATCGCGAACGACATCGGATCCTTCGTCTGCCGCGACCAGCGCCTGATGGTCGCGAGCACCGAGACCGCCTGGACGAACGGCTTCGAGCCCGGCCAGGAGATCACGATCCCGCTGAAGAACGGCGAGGGCGGCTACATCGCCTCGGCCGCCACGCTGCTCGAGCTCGAGGCGGAGGGACGCGTCGTCGTCCGCTACCTCGGCCACAACCCGAACGGCTCCATGAACGACATCGCCGGCATCAGCAACCGCCGCGGCAATGTGGTGGGGCTCATGCCGCACCCGGAGCACGCCGTCGAGGAGGGCTTCGGGCCCGACACGGCCGCCGCGATGCGCTCGGGTGTGGACGGGCTGACCTTCTTCACGTCGGCGCTGAAGTCGCTGCTCGCCTCCGCCTGACGCATCCGGTCCGGGCGGCTCCGCCCGCCCGCGACGCACGAGACCCCCGGTTCCGGCCGGGGGTCTCGTGCGTGATGGGCGATGTTCGCGGGGCCGCTCAGGGCCCGGTCAGGACCTCGGGCTCGGGGGTCATCGAGATGGTGGGGATCGAGGCGGTGATCACGGTGCCGTCGGAGCGGCGGGTGCCCTCGATGTCGGACGTGGTCGGCGCGCCGTGCAGGCGGCGGCCCTGGTGCGTGAGCGGGACGCGCACGGGGCTGCCGGCAGCGACGTGCACGCGCTCGTCGCGGACGGTGATCGCGGCGGAGTCGCCGGTCTCGACCGTCAACAGGACCTCGGTCTGCGTCACCTCGACGCGCACGCGCGTGCCGTGGAGGGTGATGCGGAAGGCGAGGCGGTCCCAGTCGTCGGGCAGGCGCGGGTCGAGCGTGATCCGCCCACCGTGGTCGCGCATCCCGCCGAAGCCGTAGACGAGGGCGCTCCAGACGCCGCCCGTGGAGGCGACGTGGATGCCGTCCGCGGTGTTGCGGTGCAGGTCGGCGAGGTCGACGAACAGCGCCGACAGGAAGTAGTGGCGGGCCAGGTCGCTGTAGCCGACCTCGGCGGCGATGATCGACTGCACGACGGCCGAGAGGGTCGAGTCGCCGGTGGTCAGCGCGTCGTAGTACTCGAAGTCGGCGCGCTTCTGCTCGGCGGTGAACTCGTTGCCCTGCAGCAGCAGCGCGAGCACGACGTCGGCCTGCTTGAGCACCTGGAAGCGGTAGATCACCAGCGGGTGGAAGTGCAGCAGCAGCGGGCGCTTGCTCGCGGGGGTGTTCTCGAGGTCCCACAGCTCCTTCTCGAGGAAGGCCGCGTCCTGCGGGTGGATGCCCGCCCGCGCGTCGAAGGGGATGTGCATCTTCTCGGCAGCGCGCGCCCACTCGAGCACCTCGCCCTCGTCGAGAGCGAGGCGGTCGGCCATCCGCTCGTACGCGGCGGGCTCGACGGCCTTCAGCAGCTCGACGGCGCGGGCGGCCGAGCGGAGGTTCGCCCGGGCCATGACGTTCGTGTACAGGTTGTCGTTGACGACGGTCGTGTACTCGTCCGGCCCCGTCACTCCGTGGATGTGGAAGTGGTCGTCGCCGTTGCTGCGCCAGAAGCCCAGATCGGCCCACATCCGCGCGGTCTCGACGAGGATGTCGATCGCTCCGCGGGCGAGGAAGTCGTCGTCGCCCGTGGCACCCACGTACTGCATGAGCGCGTAGGAGATGTCGGCGTCGATGTGGTACTGAGCGGTGCCGGCGGCGTAGTACGCCGACGACTCCTGCCCGTTGATGGTGCGCCAGGGGAACAGCGCGCCGCGCTGGTTGAGCTCGGAGGCGCGCGCGCGGGCCGCCTCGAGCATGTTCTGCCGGAAGCGCAGGGCGTTCCGGGCGACGAGGGGCGCCGTGTAGCTGAGGAACGGGAGGACGTAGACCTCGGTGTCCCAGAAGTAGTGGCCGCCGTAGCCGGAGCCCGAGACGCCCTTGGCCGCGACTCCGCCGCCGTCGGTGCGGGCGGTGGACTGGGCGAGCTGGAAGAGGTTCCAGCGGGTGGCCTGCTGGATCGCGGGCTGGCCGTCCAGCTGCACGTCGGAGCGGGTCCAGAAGTCGTCGAGCCATTCGCGCTGCTTGACGAACTGCTCCTCGACCGGCGTCTCGCGGGCGCGGTCGAGCGTGCGGTCGCAGCGGTCGGCGAGCTCGCGCACGGGCACGCCGCGGGAGGTGTGGTAGGTCAGCGTCTTGACCAGGCGGACCGGCCGGCCGGCCTTGGCCTTCACGCGGTAGACGTGCTTGGCGAGGTCGTCGTCGATCTGGGAGGTCTGGTCCCACTCGTTCTCGGTCTCGAGCTGGTGCTCGGCGCCGCAGGCGACGGTCATCTGGGAGTTGGTGGTCCGGTAGCCGAGGAGGTAGCGGGTGCCGCTGACGCGCTTGAGGCGCGGCTGGAGCACGCGGTCCTCGAACGACTCCGCCTTGCGCGGGTCGAAGCCGGCCCCCTCGCTGCCGGAGGGGGCGTGGTACTCGTCGACGCCGTCCTGGCGATTGAGGATCTGGCTCGAGATCAGCACGGACGCATCGTGGTCGAGCATCTCGACCTCGTAGTCGAGGATCGCGAGGTGCCGGTCGGTGAAGGAGACCAGGCGGCGCGAGCGGATCAGGACGCGCTTGCCGGAGGGGGTGCGCCACTCCAGCTCGCGGGTGAGCACGCCGTTCGCGAAGTCGAGGCGGCGCGAGTAGGCGAGGACGTCGGCCTCGCTCAGCACGAAGGGCTCGTCGTCGACGTAGAGGCGGATGATCTTGGCGTCCGGCACGTTGACGATGGTCTGGCCGACGCGGGCGAAGCCGAACGCCTCCTCCGCGTGGCGGATGGGCCAGGTCTCGTGGAACCCGTTGATGAAGGTGCCGTAGGCGTAGCCGTCGCGCCCCTCCTCCACGTTGCCGCGGAGGCCGAGGTAGCCGTTGCCGGTGGCGAAGAGCGTCTCGGTGCGGCCCTGCAGCTCGGAGGCGAACTCGGTCTCGACGAGGGCCCACTCGTCGATCGGGAAGCGGTTCCGGTCGAGCGGGTCGGAGGTGATGGGGTTCATGCGGCGTCCTCGGGGGCGGGAGCGGTGGGGAGGAAGGGGAGCAGCTCGGCCAGGTCGTCCACGACCAGGTCGGCGCCGTGCTCGAGCAGGGTGTCGGCCCCGACTCCGCGGTCGACGCCGACGACGAGGCCGAAGCCGCCCGCGCGGCCTGCCGCGACTCCGGAGTGCGCGTCCTCGAGGACGGCGCACTCCGCGGCCGGGAGGCCGAGGAGCTCGGCCGCGTAGAGGTAGGTGTCGGGCGCGGGCTTGCCGGCGATCGAGCGCTCGGCGGCGAGGAGCCCGTCCACGACGACCTCGAAGCGGTCGCGGAGGCCGGCCGCCTCGAGCACCGGCACGCCGTTGCGGGAGGAGGTGACGACGGCGACCTGCACGCCCGCGGCGATCGCGGCGTCGACGAAGCGGAGCGAGCCCGGGTAGGGAGCGACGCCGGTCTCGGCGAGGGTGCGGTTGAAGGCGTCGTTCTTGCGGTTGCCGAGCCCGCAGACGGTCTCGAGCGACGGGTCGTCCTCGGGCGCGCCCTCGGGGAGGGTGATGCCGCGCGAGGCGAGGAGCGCCCGGACGCCGTCGTACCGCGGGCGTCCGTCGATGTACCGGAAGTAGTCGGCGTCGGTGTAGCCCTCGACGATCCCGCGCGAGGAGAGGTACTCCGTGAACAGCCGCGACCAGGCCTGCATGTGGACGTCGGCGGTCGGCGTGAGCACGCCGTCGAGGTCGAACAGGAGCGCGCGGACGCCGCGGAGGGCGGAGGCGTCGGGGCGCGTCGGGGATGCAGTCACGGCGGGGAGGACCTCTGATCGGGGGCAGGCGTTCGGCGGTTCCGCCGATGACGGTCGTCCGCCGCGGACTGCAGGTATCGTATACGCCCCCCGGCCGCCGTGTGGAACCGTTTACACGTCCGTCATCTGCGCGCCGCCGGGGGCGTCGATCCGCTCGGGGGCGAGGCGGTGCCGCCCGAGGGGGAGCATCAGCGGGGTGCCCGAGGTCGGGTCGGTGATGATGCGGCTGTCGAGGCCGAACACGGCGAGCACCGTCTCCTCGGTGAGCACCGCGGCCGGGGTGCCGGAGGCGTGCACCGCGCCGTGCGCGATGGCCACGAGGTGGTCGGCGTAGCGGGCGGCCAAGTTGAGGTCGTGCAGCACCATCACCACCGTCGTCCCGCGGGTGCGGTTGAGGTCGACGAGCAGGTCGAGCACCTCGATCTGGTGGCTGACGTCGAGGAAGGTGGTCGGCTCGTCCAGCAGCAGCACGTCGGTCTCCTGCGCGAGTGCCATCGCGATCCAGACGCGCTGGCGCTGCCCGCCGCTGAGCTCGTCGACGGAGCGGTCGGCCAGGGCGGCGGTGTCGGTCGCGTCGAGCGCGGTCGCGACGGCCTCGTCGTCGTGCGCGCTCCAGCGGCTCAGCATCCCCTGGTGCGGATGGCGGCCTCGGCCGACGAGATCCGCGACGGTAATGCCCTCCGGGGCGATCGGCGACTGCGGGAGGAGGCCGAGCGTGCGGGCGAGCTGCTTCGCCGGCGTCCGGTGCACGGCCCTGCCGTCGAGCAGCACGGCGCCGGAGCGGGGCGCGAGCAGGCGCGACATCGAGCGCAGGAGCGTCGACTTGCCGCAGGCGTTCGCTCCGACGATCGCGGTGATGCGGCCGGGCGGGACGACGAGGTCGAGGCCGTCGACGACCGTCCGGTCGCCGTAGCCGAGGGTGACCCCCTCGGCCGTCAGGGTGTGCGCGGTGGTCACAGTGAGCCTCCCGCTCTGTTGCTGCGGACGATGAGGTAGACGAGGTAGGGCGCCCCGAGGACGCCGGTGACCACTCCGACCGGGTAGCGCAGGCCCAGCCCGAACTGCCCGGCGAAGTCGGCGACGAGCACGAGCAGCGCGCCGACGAGGGCCGAGGGGATGAGGAGCGACGCGCCGGGCCCGATCAGGCGGGCGGCGATCGGGCCGGAGAGGAAGGCCACGAACGCGATCGGGCCGGCGGCGGCCGTCGCGAAGGCGATCAGCCCGACCGCGGCGACGATCACGACGAGGCGGGTGGCGTTCACGCGGATGCCGAGCGCGGAGGCGGTGTCGTCGCCGAGCTGCGTGGCGGAGAGGTCGCGCGAGCGCGAGAGCAGGACGGGGGTGAGGACGACGACCGCGGCGAGGACCGGCACGACCTCGCTCCAGCTCGCGCCGTTGAGGCTCCCGGTGAGCCAGCGGGACGCCTCCTGCAGGTCCCACGCGGCGGCCTGCGAGAGCACGTAGGCGGTGAGGGAGTCGAGCATGGCGGCGACCCCGATGCCGATCAGGATCAGCCGGGTGCCGGCGACTCCGCTGCGGTAGGACAGGGCGTAGACGAGCAGGGCGACCACGAGTCCCGCGACGATCGCGAGGGCCGAGACCTGCGCGGCCCCGAGCGAGAGCGTCACGATCGCGAAGGCCGCGGCGGCGCTCGCCCCGGCGCTGATCCCGATGATGTCGGGGCTGGCGAGCGGGTTGCGGAGCATGGTCTGGAAGCTCACTCCGCCGAGCCCGAAGCACAGGCCCACCAGCAGGGCGAGGACGGCGCGCGGGAGGCGGAGGCGCCCGACGGTGAAGCTCGCCCCGGGGACCTGCTCGCCGAGGATCACGCGCAGCACCTCGTCGGGCGAGTAGACGGTCTGGCCGACCAGCAGGGAGACGGCGAGGACGGCCGCGATCAGGACAGCGAGCACGGCGACGACGACCCGGCGGCGGGCCCCGCGGCGGCGGCGGCCGGCCGCGACGGCGCGGGCGGTGGCGGAGGGCGCCTCGAGCAGCGCGGTCACAGCTCGCGCACCTTCTGGCGGCGGACGATCGCGATGAACACCGGGGCGCCGACCAGCGCGGTGACGATGCCCACGTCGATCTCGCTCGGGCGCGCGACGACGCGGCCGACGATGTCCGCCGCGATCAGGAGCACGGCGCCGGTCACCGCCGAGAACGGCAGCAGCCAGCGGTGGTCCACGCCGACGAGGAGGCGGCAGGCGTGCGGGACGACCAGGCCGACGAAGCCGATGGGCCCGGTGACCGCGGTCGTCGCTCCGCAGAGCACGACCGCGCCCAGGGCGGCCCCGCCGCGCGCGAGGGCGACCCGCTCCCCCAGGCCCGCGGCGAGCTCGTCGCCGAGCGCGAGGGTGTTGAGGCTCTTGGCCGAGAGAACGCAGAGGACGAGGCCGGCCAGGAGGAAGGGGAGCACCTGCGCGATGCTCGCGGACGTGGCGCCGCCCACTCCGCCGATCTGCCAGGAGCGGATGCCGCCCGCGATGTCGGCGCGCGGCAGGACGATCGCGCTGATGACCGAGACGAGCGCGGCCGAGGTGGCGGCGCCGGCCAGGGCGAGCTTGAGCGGAGTCGCGCCGCCGCGCCCGAGCGAACCGACCGTGTAGACGAAGACCGCGGCGACCGCGGCCCCGCCGATCGCGACCCAGACGTAGGCGGCGGAGCTCGTCAGCCCGAAGAAGACGATGCCCGTCACGACCGCGAGCGAGGCTCCGGTGTTCACCCCGAGGATGCCGGGGTCGGCCAGCGGATTGCGGGTCACCCCCTGCATCAGCACGCCGGCGACGCCGAGGGCCGCGCCCGCGATCGCGGCGAGCACGGTGCGCGGGATGCGCTTGGCGACCGCGGCCTGCGCGAATCCGTCCGTGGACCCGCCGAACGCGGCGACCACGTCGCTCCACGCCACCTCCCGCGACCCCACCAGCACCGAGACCACGGCGGCGGCGAGCAGCACGGCCACGGCCGCGACCAGCCAGAGGGCGCGCAGCCGCCTCGGGCGGCGCACGGCGGCGACGCCCGAGGCGGCGGGAGGAGCGGCGAGGGTCACGCGGGTCGGGTCCCGGCTCAGGCGGCCGGAGTGCTCTGCGCGGCCTTGGCGGCGGCCTCGTCGAGCAGGTCCAGGTAGTCGTCGAGGACCCACGAGATCGAGAGCGGCGTCGGGTTGGCGGCGGTGCCGAGCGGGGTGGAGGGCAGGCGCACGATGGCGTCGTCGGCGACCGCGGGGATCTGCGAGAGCAGCGGGTCGGCCTTGAGGGTGCTCACGAGCTCGTCGTCGCCGTAGGTGACGATCACGTCGACGTCGCTGAAGGCGTCGGCCTGCTCGGCGCTCTGCGTGAGCGAGAACTTGTCGGTCGCGGCGGAGGCGGTGGCGATGCTGCCCGGGGTGGCCATGCCGAGATCCTCGAAGAACGCGGGGCGGGTGTCGTGCGAGGTGTAGAAGCTGACCTGGCTGAGGTCGGTCGGGTCGACGTGGGTGAGGAACATCGCAGAAGTGCCGGCCAGCTGCGGGTGCGCGGCGACCTTCTCCTCGATCTCGCTCTCGAGCTCGGTGATCAGGGCGGCGCCCTCGTCGGCCCTGCCCATCGCCTCGCTGTTCAGCGTGATCATGTCGCGCCAGGAGGTGCCCCAGGCGGTCTCGGGGTAGGCGACGACCGGGGCGATCTCGCTCAGGGTGTCGTAGTCCTCCTGCGTGAGGCCGGAGTAGGCGGCGAGGATGACGTCCGGGTCGGTGTCCGAGACGGCCTCGAAGTCGATGCCGTCGGTCTCATCGAAGAGGACGGGGGTCTCGGCGCCGAGCTCGTCGAGCTTCTCGCTCACCCAGGGGAGGAGTCCGTCGCCGTCGTCGTCGCCGAAGTTGGCGGCGGCCATGCCCACGGGGACCACGCCCAGCGCGAGCGGGACCTCGTGGTTGGCCCAGTTGACCGTCGCCACGCGCTCGGGCGCCGACTCGATGGTGGTGGTGCCGAGAGCGTGCTCGATCGTGATCGGCGTGAAGCCGCTGTCGGCGGCGGCGTCGTCTCCGGCGGCCGAGCCGCTGCAGCCGGCGAGGCCGATCGTCAGCGCGGTGGCGGCGAGCAGGGCGAGGGGCGTGGTGGCGCGGGGCATGGGTCCCTTTCGAGAGGCTGTGCGGGAGGCGGCGCAGGGTCCGAGTGGATCGGCACTAAGGACAGCCTAACCAAATAATGTGCGGGCTCTCAGCCCCGATTCCTCGCCTCCCGAGGTCGGAGGCGCCCGGAGGTGCCGCTCGCGAAGCCCGGACACGGCCCCGCCACGGCCGCGGACGTCACGCCGTCGCGAGCCTCTCGACGGTGCGCAGGTTCCGGGTCGTGGTGCTCGAGCGGTAGGCGGATCGGGCGAGGATCCGTGCGACCGGCGTGTCCGTCGAGGAGCCGCGCGGGCAGCGCCAGTAGAGGACACCGGCGCCCCGGGTGACGAGCTCGACCGCCGGATCCGGCTCGCCGATCGCAGCCTGCGCGGCGTCGAGCGCCTCCTCGTCCGAGCCGAAGACGACGTACGGATGCGCCTCCTCGTCGATCCGCGGGAACGGGTAGGCGGCGAGCACCGCGGCGAGCGCCTCCTGCGTCACGAGCACGATCCAGGCGTCGTAGCCGAACCGCTCGGCGAGCGCCGCCTCGAGCGCGGGCTTCAGCTCGGCGGCCGGGCGGTCGGAGTCGAAGGCCGCGTTGCCGCTCGCGAGGACCGTCCGCACCCGGTCCACGCCGATCCCGGCGACCGTCTCGGCGAGCTCGGCGCTGCGGACGGTGCGGCCGTTGACGTTCACTCCGCGGAGGAGGGCGAGGAACCGGGTCATGCGGCCGACGGTAGCGTGACGGCATGGCGCGCGGAAGCGGACGACGACGACCCCGGCGGACCCTCGAGGAGGAGATCCTGCGGGCGAGCGGGCGCGGACCCGGGGCGAGGACGCGGGCGGAGACCGTCCCTCCCTCCGGACGCCGGCTGGTGGCGCCGCCCGCCTCGGGCACCCTTCTCCACGTCGACGTGGACGCGCTGGTGGCGCTCGCCGCGCGGGAGGACCTGCTGATCGCGCTGGAGCGGCGGATCGGCGAGCACGCGGTGGCCGCGACTCCGGTGCTCTCGTGGTGGTCGGCGACTCCGTCGGTCCCGGGCGAGGAGGAGGAGCGCCGGCTCGACGCGCTCGTGCTGCGGACGGTGGAGCTCGGGGCGGGGCCGGCCGAGGACGTGGACTCGCGGCTGCGGGAGCTGGCGCACGAGGGCGGTCTGGACGAGCTGGGCGCCGCGCTGGCGCTGCTCGCCCGGATCCCGGATCCGCCGGCGGCGTTCCAGGATCCGGACGGGTTCCTGCGCGTGACGGTCCCGGAGTCGCCGTTCGAGCGGCGGCTCGAGGTCCTCGCGGAGGCGCAGGGCCGGGCGGGCGAGCTGCTGGTTCTGCTGCGCGACTGCGCGTTCACCGCGACCCTGCCGCGGCGGCGCTCGGCGATCGCGGCGATGAGCGGGCGGATCAGGGCGGCCGCGGACCCGGGGCGCCTCGACTCCCGGCGGCTGGACGAGCTCGCGGAGGCGGTGGACGCGGCGCTCGAGAAGCGGTGGACCGTGCTCTGACGGCGGTCCGCGTTACGGGCGCGCCCGTCGCGGTGACCGTTCGCGCACCGGTTCAGCCCCCGCGCACCCCGGGTGAATAGGCTGGACGGATGCCTCTCACCGGTCTCGACCTCCGCCGCTTCCCCGCCGCCCTGAACGACGAGGGCGGTCCCGATGCCGCCACCGCCGCGTGGGCCACCGCGATCAACGCGGGCTTCCACGAGAAGGAGTTCACGCCGGAGAAGCTGCGCGACTGGGCCGAGCACATGGTCGCCGACCAGCGCGTGCTCACCGCGGTCGTCGACTCCTCCGCCCCCGAGGGGCTCGACGGCGCGGGCGTGCCGGTCGGCACCTACGCGGCGTTCCCCGGGGCCCTGCAGGTCGGCGGCGGACGCGAGCTGCCGGCGCACCTCGTCTCGCAGGTGACCGTGCGGCCCACGCACCGGCGCCGCGGCATCCTGCGCGCGATGATCACCGAGGACCTGCGCCTGGCGAAGGAGGCCGGCACCCCGGTCGCCGCGCTCACGGCGAGCGAGGCCTCCATCTACCGCCGGTTCGGCTTCGGCCGCTCGGCCTTCACCCGCTCGATCCGCGTCGACACCGGGCCGCGCTTCGGCCTGCAGACCGAGCCCGCCGGCCGCGTCGAGGTGGTCGCGACGAGCTGGCTGCAGCCGCGCATCCCCGCGGTGTTCGCCGCGTTCCAGGCGTCGACCCCCGGCTCGCTGACCCGCCAGTCGCGCTACGAGGCGAACTCCGTCGGCACCGCGTCCGGCGAGACCACGCCCGGCCTCGACGTCCGCTCGGCCGTCCACCTCGACGAGGAGGGGACGCTCGACGGCTTCGTGACCTACCGCGCGGTCGGGCCCGAGGACGACAAGACCCTCGAGATCGTCGACCTCGTCGCCCCCGGCGCCGACGCCTACCTCGCGCTCTGGGGCTACCTCGGCGCGGTCGACCTCGCCTCCGCGGTGACCTGGGACATGGCGCCGGTGGACGATCCGCTGACCTGGGCGCTCCGCGACGCGCGCGTGGTGCAGGTGAGCCACGTGGGCGACCTGATCTGGCTGCGGATCCTCGACGTCGCCGCCGCGTTCTCGGCCCGGCCGTGGACCGCTGACGGCTCGGTCGTCGTCGAGGTGGCCGACGGGCTCGGGCTCGCCGACGGCCGCTACCGCCTCACCGCCTCGGGCGGCTCCGCCACTGTGGAGCGCACCGGGGACGAGGCCGAGCTCGCGCTGGACGTGGCCGACCTGGGCTCGCTGCTGCTGGGCTCGGTGCGGCCGTCGATCCTGGCGAAGGCCGGGCTGGCGCGCGTCACGGGCGAGGCGGGGCGGATGGACCGCCTGTTCGCGCCGATCGCGACGCCGTACTGCATCTCGTTCTTCTAAGAGGCACCGCCCTCCCGGCGGCACCGCCCTCTCGGCGGCAGCGCGCGGCCGGCGGTGTCCGGCTCCCGCGCCGCCGCCGCCGCCGCCCCCGCGCATCCGCAGCCGCCGCGGACTGCCAGCCGCCTCCGGGCGTCCGCGCATCCCGCGTCGGTCATGCTGGAGGACCCGTCCCCGACACCGGCAGGAGTTCCGCGTGGGTGCATCCGTGATCGTCGACGTCATCGTCGTGCTGAGCCTCATCGGCGCGCTCGTCGACGGTCTGCGGCGCGGTCTGCTCCGGACCCTCGGCGGTCTCGCCGGGATCGTCGCGGGCGCGATCGGCGCCTCGTTCGCCGTGCCCGCCGTCTCGTCGTGGGCGGCCGGCAGCGAGTGGCGCCTGCTCGCCGTGATCGGCACCGCCGTGCTGCTGCTGGGCGTCGGCTACGCGATCGGAGCGACGCTCGGCGCGGTCATCGGCCGCGGAGCCGACCGCGTGAAGCTCGGCCTGCTCGACCGGCTCGCGGGCGGCGTCGCCGGCGTCGCGATCTCCGGCCTGGTCTGGATCGCCGTCACCTCGGCCGTCTCCCTCCTCGGCGTCCCCCTCGTCACGACCTCGGTCGCCGGATCGACGGTCATCCGCACGATCGACGACCTCACCCCCTCCCCCGTCCGCGCCTTCCTCGCCCAGCTGCAGTCGACCGTGGTCGACGAGGGCACGTCGTGGGTCGTCGAGGCGCTCGACGCTCCCACCCAGGCGCCCGCGATCCCGGACGTCTCGACCGACGACCCGGAGGTCGCCGCCGCCACCCGCTCGGTCGTGCGCGTCTCCGGCACGGCCTGGGCCTGTGACGTCGGAGTGACGGGCAGCGGCTTCGTCGTCTCGGACGACCGCGTGATCACCAACGCGCACGTGGTCGGCGGAGTCTCGCAGCCGGTCGTCGAGGCGCCGGGCGAGGCCCCGCGCACCGGCCGAGTCGTCTACCTGGACCCGGCCGCCGACCTCGCCGTGATCGCCGTCGACGGGCTCGACGCCTCCCCGCTCCCGCTCGACGACGCCGTCGCCGCCGGGGACGACGCGGTGGTCGCGGGCTACCCCTTCGGCGGCCCGCTGACCCTCGGCTCGGCCGAGATCTCCTCCGACGCCACGGTCTCGCTGATGGTCGACGGAGCACCGACCTCACGGGAGGTGCTGACCCTCGCCGCCGTCGTCAACCAGGGCAACTCGGGCGGCCCGCTGCTCTCTCTCGAGGGCACCGTGTCGGGCGTCGTCTTCGGCAAGGCCGCCTCCGTCGACAACGTCGGCTACGCCATCCCGCTCTCGGTCCTCACTCCCGTGGTCGAGCAGGCCGCCTCGCTGACGGACGCCGTCGATCCGGGGGCCTGCCGCTCGAAGTGAGCGGTCACGGCAGTGGTCCGTCGACCAGCACGAGGGTGAGGTCGTCGAGCCGCACCGTCTCGGGCCGCGCCGTCTCGAGGTAGGCGGACACGCGGGGATCGACGGGGAAGCGCGCCGACCGCTCGATCGCGATGGCGACGATCCCGGCTGACGACGGATCGGTCGTCACCCGGTCGCCGATGTAGGGCACGTAGACGCCCGAGGACATGCCCTGCGCGAGGACCAGGCCGCCGTCGAGGCCGCGCTCGCGCAGCACGTCGGCCACCCGCGCGATCCCGGTCGGCCGCTCCTGGGCGATCCCCGCCGTGGTGGCGATCGCGATCACGAGGGAGGCGGCCAGCAGCACCGCGCCGGCGCCGCGGGCGAGGGGTGCGGGCAGCACGATCCCGCCGCGCAGCGCCTCCGCGATGCCGATGCCCGCCAGCGCGCAGAGGAGCCACGCCCACGCCGCGTAGTAGTGCGGCAGCGCGACCGAGCTGATCGCCAGGTGGAACACGAGGAGGAGCAGCGTCGCGGCGCTCAGGTAGAGCACCAGCGCGCGGCGCCGCGGAGCGAGCAGGGCCAGCAGGGTCCCGAGGAGCAGCACGGCGAGCGCCGCCGGCCCGATGCCGACGACCATGAACCAGAGGTTCGCCCACCACGGAGGGAAGACGTACGCGGTCCCGGCGACCTCGATCAGGTGGCCGTCGGCGTTGTGCTCGGACTGGAACTCGAGCAGGTACCGGACCGCCTCGACCGGGTGCACCGGCAGGTAGGCGAGCACCCCGGTGACGACGAACGCGACGGAGAGGGCGAGGCCGCCCCGCAGAGCCCGGGCCCTGCTCCCCGACCAGAGCAGCGGCAGCAGGAGCACGGGCGCGAGGACCGCGGTGGTCAGCTTCGAGGTGACCGACAGCGCCAGCAGCGCACCGGCCAGCGCGATCAGCCAGCCGCTCCGCCTGCCCGGGGAGGCGCGCGACCAGGTCCACGCCGCCGCCATCGCCGCGACGGCGAAGAGCACCATGAAGGGCTCCAGGAGCGCGAGGCGGTCGATCCGGGTGCCGGCGCCCACGGCGGTGCGCGGGAGGAGGAGGAACAGGCCGGCCGGGACGAGCGCGAGCGTCGGGCCGAGCTCGCGCCGGAACCAGAGCCAGAGCACCACCCCGGTGAGGAACGCGGCCGCGCCGGCGGCGATCCTGCCCGCGAGCAGCCCCTCGCCGAGCAGCACCTGCGCGAGCCCGATCAGGTACTTCGCCGTCGGCGGATGCTCGAGGTTCGCGCTCACGTCGCCGTGCAGGTAGTCCCAGCCCGCGGCGAGGTACACGGGCTCGTCCGACGAGATGTTCGCCGCTCCGAGGTTCCCGAAGCACTGGTAGAGCCCCCACAGCACGGTCCCGATCAGAGCCGCCCGCTTCACCCGCCCGATCCTAGGCGCCGGTGCCCGCACCGCTCCACCGGAGGGCCCGGACCCCGGCGACCGCGGCGGGTAGGATCGACGCGCATCCCGTCCCCCTCCCCTGGAGCCTCCAGCACATGGCAGACAGCCGCACCGCCGTTCCCGACACCACTGCGAACGCGGAGGCGACGCCCGAGCGGGAGCAGCCCTACGCGGCCCTCGGACTCAAGCCCGACGAGTACGCGAGCATCCGCGAGATCCTCGGCCGCCGCCCCACGAGCGGCGAGCTCGCGATGTACTCGGTGATGTGGAGCGAGCACTGCTCCTACAAGTCGTCGAAGATGTACCTCCGCCAGTTCGGGCAGAAGGTCTCCCCCGCCATGAAGAAGAACCTCATGGTCGGCATGGGCGAGAACGCCGGAGTGGTCGACGTCGGCGAGGGCTGGGCCGTCACCTTCAAGATCGAGAGCCACAACCACCCGAGCTACATCGAGCCCTTCCAGGGTGCGGCGACGGGGGTCGGCGGCATCGTCCGCGACATCATCTCGATGGGCGCCCGGCCGGTCGCGGTCATGGACGCGCTGCGCTTCGGGGCGATCGACGACCCCGACACCGCGCGCGTGGTGCACGGCGTCGTGGCCGGCATCTCCTTCTACGGCAACTGCCTCGGCCTGCCGAACATCGGCGGCGAGACCTACTTCGACTCGGTCTACCAGGGCAACCCGCTCGTCAACGCGCTGGCCGTCGGCGTCCTCCGCCACGAGGACCTGCACCTCGCGAACGCCCGCGGCGTCGGCAACAAGGTCGTGCTGTTCGGGGCGCGCACCGGAGGCGACGGCATCGGCGGCGCGTCGATCCTCGCCTCCGACACCTTCGCCGACGGCGGACCGACCAAGCGTCCCGCGGTGCAGGTCGGCGACCCGTTCGCCGAGAAGGTGCTCATCGAGTGCTGCCTCGAGCTGTTCCGCAAGGACCTCGTCGAGGGCATCCAGGACCTGGGCGCCGCGGGCATCTCCTGCGCCACCTCGGAGCTGGCCTCCAACGGCGACGGCGGCATGTTCATCGAGCTCGACTCGGTGCTGCTGCGCGACCCCTCGCTCACGGCGGAGGAGATCCTCATGTCGGAGTCGCAGGAGCGGATGATGGCCGTCGTCACGCCCGAGAAGCTCGACGCGTTCCTCGAGGTCGTCGGCAAGTGGGACGTCGAGACCAGCGTGCTCGGCGAAGTCACCGACTCCGGCCGCCTCATCATCAACTGGCACGGCGAGGAGATCGTCAACGTCGACCCGCGCACCGTCGCGGTCGACGGCCCGGTCTACGAGCGCCCGATCGAGTACCCCTCCTGGCTCGACGCGCTGCAGGCCGACTCCTCCTCCCGACTGCCCCGCTCGACCGGCGGCGACGCGCTGCGCGCCGAGACCCTGGCGCTCCTGGGCTCGGCGAACCTCGCCGACAAGAGCTGGATCACCTCGCAGTACGACCGCTACGTGCTCGGCAACACCGCGCTCAGCTATCCCGACGACGGCGGCATGGTCCGCGTCGACGAGGAGTCGGGCCTCGGCTTCGCGGTCGCGACCGACGCGAACGGGCGCTGGTGCCAGCTCGACCCGGCGCAGGGCGCCCGCCTGGCGCTGGCGGAGGCGTTCCGCAACGTCGCCGTCACCGGAGCGACCCCGGTCGCCGTCTCGGACTGCCTCAACTTCGGCAGCCCCGAGAACCCCGAGGTGATGTGGCAGTTCCGCGAGGCCGTGGGCGCGCTCGCCGACGCCTGCCTCGAGCTCGAGATCCCCGTCACCGGCGGCAACGTCTCGTTCTACAACCAGACCGGCGACGTGCCGATCTTCCCGACCCCCGTCGTCGGCGTCCTCGGCGTGATCGACGACGTCGCGCGCCGCATCCCCTCCGGCTGGCAGGACGAGGGCGACAACCTCTACCTCCTCGGCACCACCCGCGACGAGCTCGACGGCTCCGCGTGGGCCGGCACGATCCACGACCACCTCGGCGGGCTGCCCCCGCAGCTCGACCTGGCCGCCGAGCGCGCGCTGGCCGAGCTGATCTCGGCGGGCGCGAAGGAGTCGCTCATCGCCTCCGCTCACGACCTCGCCGACGGCGGGCTCGTGGTGGCGCTGGCCGAGTCGGCGCTGCGCTTCGGCGTCGGGGCGCGCATCTGGCTCGACGAGCTGATGGAGCACGACGGCGTCGACGCGACGGCCGCGCTGTTCTCGGAGTCGACCGGCCGCGTGCTCGTGTCGGTGCCGCGCGAGGACGACGTGAAGTTCCGCGGGCTCTGCGAGGGCCGGGGCTACCCGGTGCTGCGCATCGGCGTGACCGACGCGGCGACCCCCGCGGTCGAGGTGCAGGGCCTCTTCACGCTGCCGCTGGACGAGCTGCGCTCGGTGAACGGCGCCGTGCTGCCGCGCCACTTCGGCTGAGCCTCCGGGCGATCCGAGTCCGCAGGAGTCGCGGTGGTCGAGCTGGACCACCGCGACTCCTGCGGTACCGGTCAGCTCCGGAGTTCCGTGATTACGGAATGTTTGCAATAGTGGAGGCATGACCTCCTCCCGAGACCTCGCCGGCGAGGTCGACGAGCTCCGAGCGCGGCTGGACCGCCTCGAGCGCGCCGACACCCCCGCCGCGCCCGCCGCCGACGATCCGCTCTGGGCCTTGACCGCTCTCCGCGAGCGCCTGCCCTCTCCCGGCGGAGTCGTCTTCGCCGGCTCGGTCGCCACTCCGGCCGGCCCCGTCGAGTGGCAGTACGGCCTCAGCACCGACGCGTTCTTCGAGCGCGACTGGGGAGCGAGCCCCGGGCCGACCGCGCTCGCCGCGCTGGGCAGCCCCGTGCGCCTGCGGTTCCTGCAGGCGGTGGCCGGCGGAGTCGAGACCGTCGCGCAGCTCGCCGAGAGCGAGGGCGCGGGTACCACCGGACAGATCTACCACCACGTCAACCAGCTGGTCGCCGCCGGCTGGCTGGAGGCGCGCGGCCGCGGCCGCTACGGCGTCCCGCCGGAGCGCCTCGTCCCCCTGCTCGTGATCCTGCTCGCCTCCGGAGGACCCCGATGACCCGCCGCCGCCTCGCTCTCGCCGCCGCCTCCGCCGCGGCCGTCGTCCTGCTCGGCGGAGTGCTGCTCCGCCCCTCCGCTCCCACCCTCTCGACCGAGGCGACGGGCGACGCCGAGATCGCCGGGTGGCTCCGGACCGACGTCGGAGACGGGGCGCGGAACCACCTCGTCGCCGCCGTGATCACGCCCGACGGCGTGCGCTACGGCGGACTCGGAGCCGACGAGCGGACCGAGGTCGAGATCGGATCGGTCACCAAGACGATGACCGCGCTCCTCCTCGCCCGGAGCGTCGCCGACGGGACCGTCGGGCTCGAGGACCCCGCCGCCGAGCACGCCGACGTCGGCGGCTTCACCGGGACGCTCGAGGAGCTGGCGACCCACCGCTCCGGCCTGCCGCGCCTCCCCACCGGTGTCGGCGACCTCGCCTCGACGCTGTTCGCCCAGCTGCGCGGCACGGACCCCTACGCGGGCTGGTCGGCCGACGACGTCCTCCGGCAGGCCGCCGAGGCGGACCAGGGCGAGCACGTGCACGCCTACTCGAACCTCGGTGCGGCGGTGCTGGGCCAGACGCTCGCCCGCGCCGAGGGCCGCGACTACGCCGACCTCCTCCGCGAGCGCGTCCTCGATCCGCTCGGGATGACCGCGACCTCCGTCCCGGAGACCGCGGACGCCCTCCCCGCCGACGCGCCGACCGGCTTCTCGGCGAGCGGGCGGTCCGTCGACGCGTGGACGATGGCGGGCTACGCGCCGGCGGGCGGCGTCCGCTCCACGGCGGCTGACATGGCCCGCTACGCGCAGGCCCTCCTCACCGACAATCCCGCACTGGGGGTGCCCGCGGCGAGCGTCCTGGATCCCCGGTTCGACGCCGACGGGGCGCGGATCGGCCTCGGCTGGTTCACCTCGGAGTCGGAGGACGGCGGATCCGTCACCTGGCACAACGGAGGGACCTCCGGCTACTCGACGATGCTCGCGATGGACCGGGAGCGCGGCGTTGCCGTGTTCGTCAACGGGGACACGGCGAGCTCGGTCGACGAGCTCGGCCTGCGCCTGCTGGAGCGCGCCGGGGAGGAGTCGTGATGATCGCTTCGATCCTCGTCCTGCTCGTCGTCGCGTTCACCGTCGGCCGCTTCGCCCTGGGGAGCATCCCCCGGCGCCGGGCGGCCGGGCTCCTCGACCGCGACCGCGTCCGGACGCTCGCCCGTGGCGTCGAGGCCGTCGCCGTGCTGCTGCTCGGGCGGGCGCTCGTCGACTGGTCGGCGCTGACGCTGCTCCCCTGGGCCGCGCTGGTGGCTCTCACCGCGGCCGGGGCGGCCGGCGCCGTGCTGCGCTGGGGCGGGCTGCCGTGGTTCGAGGACCCGGCGCGCCGCCGCTCGCGGACGACCGGGCTCGCGGCGACCGTCGCCGTGTCGGCGGTCCTGATCGGCGTCCTGGGCTGAGCGCCGCGCACGTGCCGTCGGATCCGCGCCTTCCGCGGTGGTCGCGTGCTGCTGCGAGGCGGGAGGAGTGGCGGCGGCGGAAGCGGCGTCAGCCGGTCTGCGCGGGGAGGTCGTCGGGCTCGGCGTTGTCGAGGACGCGGCCGTTCTGGTCGCCGACGCTCAGGACGGTCGCCGGGCGGAGGTTGAGGGTGTCGCCGCCGTAGAGGCTGTCGATGTCGACGCCGTCGCGGCGCACCGAGTTCAGCGCGGAGAGGTAGTCGGAGCTGATGCAGAACCGGTCCGCGATCCGCTCGCTGATGTCGCCCGCTGCCACCAGGTAGGAGGCCGGGGCGCCGTCGGAGGCGGTGCTCGCCGTCCCGGTCGCGCCGACGCGGGTGCCGCGGTCGCGCACGCGCTCGAGGTCGACGCCGTCGAGCGTCCCCTCGTCGAGCGCCTGGACGACGCACTCGCCCGAGACGTCCTCGACGGGTGCGGGAGTGGTCGAGACGCTCGGCACCGGCCGCGGCGTGGACTCGGCTCCGGCGGCGGGCGGTGCGGTGGAGGCGGTCGGCTCGGCGGGTGGGGCGGCGGGGCTCGTCGCCTCCGCCGTGCAGCCGGCGAGCAGGACCACGGCGGAGAGGGCGATCACGAGGCGCTGCGTCGTCCGGACCATTCCGCGACTCTAACCCGGCACCCGGGCGGCCGGGCGCCACCGCGCCCAGCGGGCTGCGGGCGATCCGGTCGAGGCCGCTGGACCCGGCCGACGCGCAGGCCCGAGGCGGGGCGCGGGGTGGCCCCTGGACGGCGCGCCCCCGATTGACCTCCCCCGTCGATCGCACCCATGCCGAGCACCTGTTGGACACGCGGCCCGAACCGGAGTCGACTGGGACCATGCAGTACACGCACCTCGGCCGCACCGGCCTGTCCGTCTCCCGCACCGTCCTCGGCACCATGAACTTCGGCATGCAGACCGAGGAGTCCGACTCGTTCGCGATCATGGACCGCGCGCACGAGCTCGGCGTCAACTTCTTCGACACGGCCAACGTGTACGGAGGCGAGGCCGGCCGCGGTGCCACCGAGGAGATCGTGGGCCGCTGGTTCGCGCAGGGCGGCGAGCGCCGCGAGCGCACCGTCCTCGCGACCAAGGTCTTCGGCGACATGGGCGAGTTCGCCGCTCCCGGAGCCGAGCGCGGCCGCGACTCCTGGCCCAACGGCGGCCGCCTCTCGGCGCTCACCCTGCGCCGCGCGCTCGACGAGAGCCTCCGCCGCCTGCAGACGGACCACATCGACCTCTACCAGTTCCACCACGTCGACCGGACGACGCCCTGGGACGAGATCTGGCAGGCGATGGAGGTCGCCGTCCAGCAGGGCAAGGTCCTCTACGTCGGCTCCAGCAACTTCGCCGGCTGGCACCTCGCCCAGGCGCAGGAGGCGGCGCGCGCCCGCCGCTTCACCGGCCTCGCCTCCGAGCAGTCGATCTACAACCTGCTCGTCCGCGACGTCGAGCGCGAGGTCCTGCCCGCCGCGCTGCACTACGGGCTCGGCGTCATCCCCTGGTCGCCGCTGCAGGGCGGGCTGCTGGGCGGCGTCCTCGAGAAGACCGCGGAGGGCGGGCGCCGCTCCTCCGAGCGCACCCTCGCCGCGATCGAGGAGCACCGTCCCGCGCTCGAGCAGTGGGAGGCGTTCGCCCGCGAGCGCGGCGAGGCGCCCGGCGAGCTGGCGCTGGCGTGGCTCCTCCACCAGCCCGCCGTCACCGGTCCGATCACCGGGCCGCGGACGCTCGAGCAGCTCGAGAGCGCCGTCGCCGCCGTCGACATCACCCTCGACCCCGAGGCCCTCGCGCGCCTCGACGAGATCTTCCCCGGCCACCGGACAGCCCCCGAGGACTACGCCTGGTGACCACCCACCCCACTGCGAAGGAGCATTCATGAAGCAGCGCACTCTCGGCGACCTCCAGGTCGGCGCGATCGGACTCGGCGGCATGCCGATGTCGATCGAGGGCCGCCCGGACCGCGAGCGCTCGATCGCCACGATCCACGCCGCCCTCGACGCCGGCGTGACCCTGATCGACACGGCCGACGCCTACCACCTCGCCACCCAGGACGACCTCGGCCACAACGAGCTGCTGATCGCGGAGGCGCTGCGCAGCTACGGCGGCGACACCTCCGCCGTGCTCGTCGCCACCAAGGGCGGCCACCTGCGGCGCGAGCCCGGCCCCTGGGACCAGGACGGCCGCCCCGAGTACCTCAAGGCGGCGGCCCGCGCGTCCGCGAAGCGCCTCGGCGTCGACGCGATCGGCCTCTACCAGTACCACCGGCCCGACCCGGCGGTCCCCTACGCCGACTCGATCGGAGCGCTGGCCGAGCTGCTCGACGAGGGCGTCGTCCTCCGCGCGGGCATCTCGAACGCCGACCCGGACCAGATCCGCGAGGCGCACGGCATCCTCGGCGAGCGCCTGGTCTCGGTGCAGAACCAGTTCTCGCCGTCGTTCCGCTCCAGCGAGCCGGAGCTCGAGCTCTGCGCCGAGCTGGGACTGGCGTTCCTGCCGTGGAGCCCGCTCGGCGGCATCTCCTCGGCGGGCGAGCTCGGCTCGCGCTACTCCGCGTTCGCGGCGGTCGCCGAGGCCCGCGGCGTGACGCCGCAGGTCGTCTGCCTCGCCTGGGAGCTGGCGAAGGCCCCGGTCGTGCTGCCGATCCCGGGCGCCTCCCGCCCCGAGAGCATCCGCGACTCCGCCACGGCGGCCGACCTGGAGCTCACGCCCGAGGAGTTGGCCTCGCTCGACTGAGCCCGTTCATGACGGAGGAGGGATCCGGTCGAGGCACCGGTCCGACGCGCATCGCGGGATCTCGGCGCTGGTCCCTCCTCCGTTGTGAGCACGATCCCGCTCAGACCGCGTCCTGCAGCGGCTGCGGGAGGGCCGAGACGAACGCGCGGGCCGCGGCGCTCGGCCGCTCCGGCACCGCCACCATCGTCCGCCACACCAGGAGCGGATCGGCGAGCGCCACCGCCCGCAGCCCGGCCGGGCGCTTCTCGGCGAAGTGCGCCGGCACGACCGCGATCCCCATGCCGTACTCGACCAGGTCGAGCAGCGTGTGCACGTCGTTCACCTCGAGCTCGACCTCGAACGCGAGGCCGTGCGCCGCGAACGCCCGCGCCGCGAGGTGACTCGCCGCCCAGTGCTCCTGCAGCCCCACGATCGTCTCGCCCGCCAGGTCGGGGATGCGGCAGCCGACGCGGCTCGCGAGCGGGTGACCCGGGCGCACGAGCACCGCGAAGCCCTCGCTCGCCAGCGGCATCGTCCGCACGCCGCCCGGCACGGCTCCGATGTCGGCGACCAGCGCCAGGTCGAGGCGGCCCGCGGCGACGGAGTCGAGCAGCGTGCCGGACCCCTCGTGGATCAGCCGGAGCGCGACTCCCGGGTGCTGCTCGCGGAAGGTCGCGAGCTCGCGCGGCAGGTGCACGCCGCCGAGGCACTCCTCCGTGCCGACCGCGAGGCTCCCGCGGAGCACCCCCTGCACGGCGAGCACCGCGTCGCGGGCGGCGAGCGCGCTGGCGACCGAGCGCTCCGACTCCGCGAGCATCGCCCGACCGGCCGGCGTCAGCTCGACCCGGCGCGTGCTGCGGGTGAAGAGGGGGCTGCCCAGCTCGCTCTCGAGCGCGCGGATCGACGCCGAGAGGCCCGACTGCGAGATCTGCAGGGCGCTCGCGGCGCGGGTGAAGTGCTGCTCCTTCGCGACGGCGAGGAAGTGTTCGAGCTGTCGCAGTTCCATGGGTCCATCCTCGTCGCGCAGGCGGAGGAGCGGGGACCGGACCAGACACTCTCCAGCGGCCGCTCGGCCGCCGGGTGCGGAGCCGGCCGGCGGGTACGGCGGCCGCCGTCGCGAGAGCCGGCCCGGCTCAGGCGTCGGCGGACGAGATCGCGAGGACGATCGCCGTCAGCGTCGCCCGCAGGCGCTCGAGCGACGCGGGCTCCGACTCGTCCTCGAGGATCGACTGCTTGACCGCGTCGTCGTAGCCCGCCACCAGCAGGCGCACGGCGGTCGTGGGCTCGAGGGAGAACTCGCGGCGCACCTGGCGTAGCGCCCCGTGCACGATCTGCACGAGCGAGGCGTCGAAGCCGGCGCGGAAGTCGCGGTACTGCGGAGCGATCCGCGGGTCGCGGAGCGCGAGCAGCTCGAACTCCGACTCGACCACGCACCAGCGGCGGTTGTCGGTGGCAGGACCCTGAAGGAAGTCGAGGATGACCACGGCCAGCGTCTCGGCCGTCAGCGGCTCGTCGGCCGAGACGACGCGCGGGATCGTGCGGTCCATCTGCTCGACGAGGGCGGTCACCCGGGCGCCGTTCTCCCGCTCCATGAGCGCGAAGAACAGCTCCTCCTTGCTGGAGAAGTTGGAGTAGAAGGCGCCGCGCGAGAACCCGGCGCGCTCGCAGATCTGCTCGACGGACGCGCTGTGCACGCCGGTCTCGGCGAAGACGTCGTAGGCCGCGTCGAGCAGGCGCTCGCGGGTGCGGCCGCGGCGGGAGGTCTCGGGAGGGGTGGAGTCGATCGCCGTCATCACCAGCCTCCTGCCCGCCCTGTCAACACCTTCGACGCCGTTCACCTTATCCGATACATTCACGTATCGAATACGGTCCTGTATCGGATACGCTCGTGTATCGGAGCCCGGCTCCGCCCTGGTACAGAGACGTATCGCCATCCTCCCCACCCATCGTCAGGAGACCGCGTGTCGTCGCTGCTCTACCGTCTCGGTCGTCGCGTGTACCGCGCCCACCGCCTCGTCGCCGTCCTGTGGCTGCTGATCGTGGTGGCGGGCGGAGGAGGAGCGCTGCTGCTCAACCAGGGCACCGACAACACGTTCTCCATCCCGGGCACGCAGTCGCAGACCGCCCTCGACCAGCTCGAGCGCACCTTCCCCCAGGTCAGCGGCACGTCCGCGCGGTACGTGGTCGTCGCGCCCGACGGAGGCAGCGTCCAGGACGCCGACGTGAAGGGCCCCGTCAGCGACGCGGTCGCCGCGCTCGGCGACGTCGACGAGGTCGCGGCCGTCACGGACCCCTACTCCGACAGCGTGTCCGGCACGATCTCCGACGCCGGGAACGCCCTCGTCATCACCGCGCAGATGGACGGCTCCGCCACCACCACGAGCCCCGAGAGCCGCGATGCGCTGAAGGCCGAGGCGACGACCCTCCAGGACGCGCTGCCCGCCGGCTCCGTGGTCTCGCTCGGCGGCGACCTCTTCGCCCAGAACCTCCCCGGCGTGACCATCACGGAGGCGATCGGCCTCGTGGTCGCCCTCGTCGTCCTCGTGCTCACCTTCGGCTCGTTCCTGGCCGCCGGCATGCCGCTGGTCACCGCACTGCTCGGCGTCGCCCTCTCGATGTCGGCCATCTTCATCGCCACCCGCTTCGCCTCGATCTCCTCGACCACGCCGCTCCTGGCGCTGATGCTGGGCCTGGCGGTCGGGATCGACTACGCCCTCTTCATCATCAGCCGCCACCAGGACCAGCTGAAGCAGGGCATGGACCCGGAGGAGTCGACCGCGCGGGCGACCGCGACCGCGGGCTCCGCCGTCGTCTTCGCGGGCCTGACCGTGATCATCGCGCTCGTCGGCCTCTCGGTCGCGGGCATCCCGTTCCTCACCACGATGGGCGTCGCAGCGGCGGGCGGAGTCGCGATCGCCGTGGTCATCGCGCTCACCCTGACCCCCGCCCTCCTCGGCTTCGCCGGCGCGCGGCTGCGCCCGAAGGAGCGCCGCGCGAAGAAGAAGGCCGCGAAGGCCGCCGCCGCCGCGGGCACCCACGTCGACACCGAGGCGCACGAGGAGGCGGCGACCGCCTCCCCCGGCGGCCACGTGCACGCCGAGGTCCCGCGCGGGTTCTTCCGCGGCTGGGTCCGGGTCGTCACGCGCTTCCCGATCGTGACGATCATCGCGGTGATCGGCGTGCTCGGCGTCGCGAGCATCCCGGCGCTCAGCCTCCGCCTCGCCCTGCCGGACGCCGGCTACCAGGCCGAGGGCACTCCCGCGCGCACCACCTACGACCTGCTCGCCGAGAACTTCGGCGCCGGCTACAACGGCCCGCTCATCGTCACCGGCACGATCATCGGCTCGACCGATCCGCTCGGCCTGATGGACGGCCTCAAGGGCGAGATCGAGAAGCTCGACGGAGTCGCCTCGGTGCCGCTCGCGACGCCCAACGAGACCGCCGACACCGGCATCATCCAGGTGATCCCCGAGGGCGGCCCCGACTCCGAGGCCACCAAGGCGCTGGTCGCCGAGATCCGCGACAAGCACGACTACTTCCAGCAGGAGTACGGCGTCGACCTCGCGGTGACCGGCCAGACCGCGGTCGGGATCGACATCTCGGACACGCTCGCCAAAGCCCTGCTGCCGTTCGGCCTGCTCGTCGTGGGCCTGTCGCTGGTGCTGCTGACGATGGTGTTCCGCTCGCTCTGGGTGCCGATCAAGGCGACGCTGGGCTACCTGCTGTCGGTCGGTGCGTCCTTCGGCGCAGTGGCGGCGGTGTTCGAATGGGGATGGTTCTCGGACGCTCTGCACGTCGACAAGACGGGCCCGATCATCAGCTTCATGCCGATCATCCTGATGGGCGTGCTCTTCGGCCTCGCGATGGACTACGAGGTGTTCCTGGTCTCGCGGATGCGCGAGGACTACGTGCACGGGAGGCCGGCGCGCGCCGCTGTCGAGTCGGGCTTCGTCGGCTCGGCCAAGGTGGTCACGGCCGCCGCGGTCATCATGTTCTCGGTCTTCGCCGCCTTCGTGCCGGAGGGGGACACCAACATCAAGCCGATCGCGCTCGGGCTCGCCGTGGGCGTCTTCGTCGACGCGTTCATCGTGCGGATGACGCTGGTGCCCGCCGTGCTGCACCTGCTCGGCGACCGCGCCTGGCACATGCCGCGCTGGCTCGACCGCGTCCTGCCGTCCTTCGACGTCGAGGGCGAGGGCCTCACGAAGGAGCTCGCGCTGGCCGACTGGCCGGAGCCCGGATCCACGGACGTGATCGCGGCCGAGGACCTCCGCCTCGACGGACCCGACGGTCCCGTCTACAGCGGCGTCTCGCTGCGGGTCGCTCCCGGCTCCTCCCTCGTGGTCCACGGGCCGCACCGCTCCGGCCGCACCGCGCTGCTGCTGAGCATCGCCGGCCGGCTCGCCCCCGACTCCGGGCGCCTGAAGGTCGCGGGCCTTGTCGTGCCGATCCGCTCCGCCGCCGTGCGCGGCCGGGTCGGGCTGGTGCGCCTCGCCGGAGCCGCCGACCCCGTCGCCGACGTCCGGTCGGCCCTGGAGTCGGCCCCGCCGATCCTGGTGCTCGACGACCTCGACACGGTCACCGACCCGCATCTGCGCGGCGCGATCCGGGCCGAGCTCGACGCCGCCCGCGCCGCCGACGACGCGTTCACCGTGGTCGCCTCCTCCGTCGATGCCGAGGCGCTCGACGACCTCCTCCCCTCCGACCGCGGCGTGCTCGCGGTCTCGCCCGCGGCCGAGCGCCGCGCGATCGCAAAGGTCCTCTGACAGATGGCTCTCCTCTCCCTCGAACGCCCCCGCGGCGTCAAGAAGGTGTCCTGGCTGACCCTTCTCGGGATCGTCCTGGTCCCCCTCGTCATCGGCGGCCTCCTGGTCTGGGCGCTGTGGAACCCGACCGAGCGCCTCGACATGATCACGGCCGCCGTGGTCAACGAGGACACCCCGGTCGAGATCAACGGGCAGACCGTGCCGCTCGGGCGCCAGCTCGCGGCCGGCCTGGTGACGGGCGGCACCGACTCCGCGAGCTCGGACGCCCCCTCCTCCGCCCCCTCGGCGAGCGCGACGCCGTCCGCGAGCACGACCCCGGTGCCCAACGTCTCCGGCTCGGACTCGACGGGCAACTTCACCTGGGTCCTCACGGACAAGGACGACGCCGCGAAGGGCCTCGCCGACGGCAGCTACGCGACCGTCGTGACGATCCCCTCCTCCTTCTCCGCCGCCGCCACCTCGTACTCCGGCGACGCCGCGGAGGCGACGAAGGCGACCATCGACATCGCCACCAGCGAGAAGGCCAAGCTCGTCGACGACGCCATCTCGGCCACCGTGACCAGCACCGCCACCTCGCTGCTCAACACGCAGCTGACCACGGCCTACCTCGAGAACGTCTACGTCGGCTTCAACACCCTCAACGAGCAGATCGGCCAGGCGGCCGAGGGCGCGGGCACGCTCGCCGACGGCGCCGACCAGCTCGGCACCGGAGCCTCGACCCTCGCCGACGGCACGAGCAGCCTCGCCGACGGGATCGACGAGCTGGCCACCGGCGCCTCCTCGCTCTCGGACGGCGTCGGGCAGATCGGCACCGGAGCCTCGTCCCTCGCCGACGGCGTGGGGCAGCTGGGCACCGGAGCCTCCGACCTCTCCGGCGGAGTCGCGCAGCTGGCCACCGGTGCGCGCGGCCTCTCCGGCGGAGTGGGACAGCTCGCGACGGGCGCCCGCGACTCGGCGACCAAGACGACCGCGCTGCAGGGCGGCGCCTCCGACCTGGCCGACGGGCTCGACCAGCTGAGGGAGGGAGTGGTGAGGACCGGCGACGGGACCCAGCAGGTCGCCGCCCTCAGCGCCGGCGCCGCCGCCGCCACTGCGGGGACCTTCGAGGCGCTCAGCGCCGCGCTCGAGGGCTGCGAGACGACGCAGTGCCTCGCCGCGCGCGCCGTCATCGCCTCGGCGGGCGGACCCACCGGCGCGACCACCCTCGCCACGACGACCGCGGGAGCCGTCGCCGGGATCGACGCGGGCATCCGCCTCGGCGGCGACGGGCAGCCCTCGCTGATCGACGCGGTCGGGCAGTCCGCCACCGGCGCGCGCACTCTCTCGGGGGGCATCGGACAGCTGTCCGGCGGCCTGACGCAGCTCGCGGACGGCGCGGACGACGCCGCGGACGGAGCGTCCCAGCTCGCCGACGGCCTCGACACCACGGCGGCCGGGTCCGCGCAGCTCGCGACCGGCGCCACCACCGCCGCGGCCGGCGCCCGCGACCTCGCGACCGGCGCGACCACCGCCGCGGGCGGTGCCGCCGACCTCGCCGCGGGAGCCTCCTCCGCCGCCGACGGAGCCGACCAGCTCGCCGACGGCGCGAGCGGGGTCTCGGACGGCGCCGTGCAGCTCGCCGACGGCACCCGCACGCTCGCGACCGGCCTCGACGCCGCGGTCGCGCAGCTCCCGACCTACACCGAGTCGGAGTCGACGAACCTCGCCGACGTCGTCTCGGACCCGGTCGAGAACGCGAGCAGCGCGACCGACCTGTTCGGAGCCTCCAGCGTCCCGTTCTTCGCGACGATCGCCCTCTGGCTCGGCGCCCTCGCGACGTTCCTGGTGCTCGCGGCGTTCTCGCACCGTGCACTCTCCTCGACCCGCTCCTCCGCGGCGCTCGCCCTCTCCTCCTACGTGCCGGCGCTCGTGATCGGCGTGGTGCAGGGACTCGCGGTCGCGATCGTGATGAGCGGCGTCGCGGGCCTGGAGCCGGGCCGCTGGGTCGGCTTCGCCCTCCTGGCGATGCTCACCGGCGCCTCGTTCGCCGCGGTGAACCAGGGGCTGGTCGCCCTGCTCGGAGGGATCGGCCGCTTCCTCGCGATGGTCGCGGCGGTGATCGCGCTCGGCGCGGGCATCATCTCGACGGTCCCCGGGCTGTTCGACGACGTGCTCGGGTTCCTGCCGCTCTCGGCGGCGCAGAACGCGCTGTCCGGAGTGGTCGAGGGCACCGACGGCACGGCCGGCGCCGTCGTCGGCCTGGTGATCTGGCTGCTGTTCGGGCTGCTGCTCACCGTCGCCGCGATCGCCCGTCGCCGGGTCGTCTCGGTCCGCGCCCTGCACCGCACCGCGGAGGCGTAGGCCGCGCCTCGCGCCACTCCTCCCCCGAACCGGGGACGGGTGGCGCGAGGATCGCGCCACCGACGCGCCTCTCCGGGCGACCGGTCCCGGCCGGGGCTAGCCTGACGCGATGGAGTCGGAACCGATGGCGATCCGGACGCGACGGGTGTACGGCCCGTCGGTCCTGCGACGCCTCCGCGCCCTCCTCCTGCGGCTCCTCGGCGCCGGCCTCGCGGCCGTGCTCATCCCGTTCGCCGTCCTCGCGGACCGCCGCGGCGTCCTCGACGAGTCGGTGCTCGCGCTCGGGCTCCTCGCCCTCACCGTCGTCATCGGACTGGCCTCGGCGGTCTCGCTCTTCGTCGTCTCCCCCACCCGCGTGATGACGACCGAGACGCAGGTCGTGCTGATGCGCGGCCGCCGCCGCCGCGAGCAGTGGCCCCGCCGGTCGGTCCGCTTCCTCGAGTCCGCCGACGGCGACGGCTTCGTCGCCTGGTGCCGCGGAGACGGAGTCGAGGTCCGCTGCGGCCACTTCCGCCCGGAGGACCTCGCCGCCCTGCTCGCCGACCTCGGCGCCGCCGCCCGCGTCCGCGACGCCCTGCCGCCCGCTCTGGCCGGGCCCGCCTCGGCCGTCCGCTTCCGGCCGCACCGCGCTCCGCTCCAGCGCCGGGCGGTCGCCCTGGTCGTCGTCGCCACGGAGGCGTTCGCCGCCGGCGTCCTGGCCGTCGCCCTCGCGGGATCCCCGTCGGGCGACCGCGCGCAGATCGCGCTGGGGGCGGTCGTCGTGGCGCTCTCCCTCCCGCTCGGGCTGGTCGCCGCGCGGCTGGCGCTGCGGCCCGGGCTGCCGGGCTCGATCGTGGTGTCGGAGTCGGCCATCCAGATCGACGGGCTGATCTTCCCGCTCGAGGCTCTGCGCTCGGTCGTCGCCTCGAGCCCGACGGGGAGCCGGAGCCTCCGCCTGACCCTCACCGAGACGAACGGCCGCATCACGGAGGTCCCCCTCGGGCTGCGGGTGCCGACGCTGCGGCGCGACCAGCTCTTCCCCGACTACCCGCTGCTGCTCGGCGTGCTGCGCGAGCGCACGGCGGGGCTGCTGCGGATCGAGGGCTGAGGCTCAGTCCTCGGCGCCGTCGGCGATGCGCTGGTGGTGGTGGATGACCTCGGCGACGATGAACCCGAGGAACTTCTCGGCGAACGCCGGGTCGAGGTGCGACTCCTCGGCGAGCGCCCGCAGCCGCGCGATCTGGCGCGCCTCGCGCTCGAGGTCCGCGGCGGGCAGCCCGTGCGCGGCCTTCAGCCGGCCGACCTTCTGCGTGAACTTGAAGCGCTCGGCGAGCAGGTGGATCAGCGCCGCGTCGATGTTGTCGATGCTCTGACGGATCTGCACGAGCTCGGCCCGCGCCAGGGACTCCTCGTGCGACGGCTCCTCGTGCGACAGCTCCTCGGTCATGCCCCGACCCTAACGGACCGCCCCCGGACACGACGACGGCCCCTGCCCGGAGTCCGGGAGGGGCCGTCGAGAGGGCCCGGTCAGTCGACCAGGTTGATCTGCACGGGGATGTTGCCGCGGGTGGCGTTGGAGTACGGGCAGAGCTGGTGCGCCGCATCGGCCACCTTCTGCGCGTCCTCGGAGCTCGCCTTCGGCACGTAGACGTCGAGCTCGACCGAGAGGCCGAAGCCGTCGGAGTCGTTCTTCCCGATCGAGACGCTGGCCGAGACGGCCGCGTCGGTCGTGTCGATCTTCAGCTGGCGACCGGCTCCGTGCAGGGCGCTGAGGAAGCAGGCGGAGTAGCCGGCCGCGAACAGCTGCTCGGGGTTGGTCCCCTCGCCGGAGCCGCCGAGCTCCTGCGGGGCGCGGGTGTCGAGGTCGAGACGGTCGTCCTCGGTGCGGACGTGGCCGTCGCGTCCTCCACCGGAGGCGTGGGCGATGGCGGTGTAGAGAGCATCCATCCCCCCATCCCACCACTCGGCCGCCGTGAGTCGGGTGAACGCGGGATGCACGTCCGTGCGTTCTCCCGGGAATCCCCCTCGGGAACGCTCCGGGGAGCGTCAAGCCCCTCCCCCTCGGCGCCCTCCGGGTGTGCGGTGGAGGGACACCGACCCCGACCGGCGCGAGCCGGAGAACGGACACGAGCATGCGAGCACTCACCTGGCAGGGCATCGAGAAGGTCTCGGTCGAGACCGTCCCCGACCCCCGCATCCAGCAGCCGACCGACGCGATCGTCCGGATCACCTCGACCGCGATCTGCGGCTCCGACCTGCACCTCTACCGCCTCCTCGGGCCCTACATCGACCGCGGGGACGTGCTCGGCCACGAGCCCATGGGCGTCGTCGAGGAGGTGGGCTCCGGAGTCACCACCCTGAAGCCCGGCGACCGGGTCGTCGTGCCCTTCACCATCGCCTGCGGCGAGTGCTTCATGTGCCGCCGAGGGCTGCAGTCGCAGTGCGAGACGACGCAGGTCACCGAGTACGGCTCGGGAGCGGCGCTCTTCGGCTACACGAAGATGTACGGCCAGGTCCCCGGAGGGCAGGCCGAGCTGCTCCGCGTGCCGCTGGCCGACTACAACACGATCGTCGTCGGCACGGACCTGCCGGACGAGCGCTACCTCTTCCTCAGCGACATCGTGCCCACCGCCTGGCAGGGCGTGGAGTACGCGCAGGTGCCCGACGGCGGGACCCTGGTCGTCTTCGGACTCGGCCCGGTCGGCCAGTTCGCGGCGCGGATCGGCGCCCACCGCGGCTACCGCGTCCTCGCCGTGGAGCCCGTCGCCGAGCGGCGCGCGATGGCCGAGCGGTACGGCGTGGAGACGTTCGACCTGTCCGATGACATCGCCGCGCAGCTGCGCGACCTCACGGACGGGCGCGGCCCCGACTCCGTCGTCGACGCGGTCGGCATGGAGGCGCACGGCTCGCCGGTCGGCTCGTTCGCGCAGTCGATGGCGGGGCTCCTGCCCGACCCGATCGCCCGCAAGGCGATGGACACGGTCGGCGTCGACCGCCTCGCCGCGGTGCACGCCTCCCTCGACCTGGTGCGCCGCGGTGGCACCGTGTCGCTGAGCGGGGTCTACGGCGGAGAGGCCGACCCGATGCCGCTGAAGTCGATGTTCGACAAGCAGGTGACGGTGCGGATGGGCCAGTGCAACGTGAAGCGCTGGATCGACGACCTGCTGCCGCTGGTGGAGGACTCCTCCGATCCGCTCGGCGTGATGGACCTCGTGACCCACCGGGCGCCGCTCGAGGACGCTCCGGCCCTCTACGAGACCTTCCAGAAGAAGGAGGACGGCTGCATCAAGGTCGTCCTGCACCCCTAGCCGGGGAACAGCGAAGGCGGCGCCCCCCGAGGGGAGCGCCGCCTTCGCGGTACTGCCGAGACCTACTTGAAGACGTCCTTGACGTCCTCGCCGGCCTTCTTGGCCGAGGCCGCGGCCTGGTCCTTCTGGCCTTCGGCCTTCAGGCTGTCGTCGTTCTTGTGGTCGCCCAGGGCTTCCTTCGCCTTGCCGGCGATGTCCTGAGCGGCGTTCTTGATCTTGTCATCGAGCCCCATGGTGGTGCCTCCTTCGCTGATCGTTGGCACGACCGTAGGACCGGGAACTGCCCGCTTCCTGGGAGCGGGAAGGGGCTTGCCCGGGCGCCCGCTGGACTGCGATGATTCGCGCCCTCGACCGGTGCCGGCCGGTCGAGGGCGCGGGATCAGGTCGCCGGGGTGGCGGACTCGGACGGAGCGGACTGCGAGGGCGCGTTCGTGGGCGTCTGCGACGATCCGTCGTCGGCGCTGGTGGGCACCGCGCTCCCCGACTGGTACGGCGTCTGGGCGTCGCCGGTGCAGCCGGCCAGCAGGCCGATCGTCAGAGCGCAGGCGCCGAGCGCCCCGAGGACCCGTGCGGCGCTCACTTGCCCGTCACCGCGTCCTTGACGGCCCCCACTGCCTTCTCGACGATGTTCGGCTTCGGGTCGGTGCCGTAGAGGCGCTCGTCCGGCTGCGTGGGCGGGGGCATCGGGACGTTGCCGCCGGGCTCCGCGACGCGGTAGCTGAACTCTCCCTTGCCGTCCGGGGTCGGGCCCGAGGCCCAGCTGCCCTCGGAGGCCGCTGCTCCGTCCGAGAAGTTGATGTACTCGTACGACACGGAGCGCTCCTCCTTCGAGATCGGGAAGTTCGAGGGCACGGGCAGGTCCTCCCGGCCCTCCGCGCGCAGCTCGGCGGCTGCCGCGATCCACTGGTTCTGGTGCATGGTGTCGCGGGCCAGGAGGAACGACAGGAGGTCGCGCACGCCGTGGTCGTCGGTCATGTGGTAGAGCCGGGCGACCTGGAGCCGACCCTGCATCTCCGCGTTCGCGTTGGCGGTGAAGTCGGCCAGCAGGTTGCCGCTGGCGGTGATGTAGGAGCCCTGCCACGGGTTGCCCATGCTGTCGACGGGGCGCGCGCCGGCGCCGGCCACGATGGCGTGCTGCACGTCGGAGCCGCCGATGACCGCCGCGAGCACGGGGTCCTTCTTCATCGCGTCCTCGGACTGCTCGACCGGGGCCTTCTCGAGCAGCTGGGCGATCATCACGGCGATCATCTCGACGTGGCCGAACTCCTCGGCGCCGATGCCGAAGAGCAGGTCCCGGTACTTGCCCGGGTCGTGGGCGTTCCAGGCCTGGAAGCCGTACTGCATCGCCACGGTGATCTCGCCGTACTGGCCGCCGAGCACCTCCTGGAAGCGGCGGGCGAAGACCGCGTCGGGCTTCGAGGGCGTGGACGTGAACTGGAGTTCCTGACGGTGGAAGAACATGACTGGTTGCCTTTCCGGGGTAGCCGGGCGGATCCGGGTGCGGACGTCCGATGTCTGTCCTCTCGACGCTAGGGAGCCCTGTTCGCGGGTCAGAAGGGGCTTGACGCGGTGGCGGAGCAGTCGATCCACGGGCCCTCGGGACCCGCCCTCGTGGGCGCGGGATGGTAGCCCCATCGGGGGGTCAGCCGCTATGCCCTTCCCGGTACTCGAGGGCCCGAACAGACTGGCGACGCCGGCACGCATTCATCCCCCACTCGATCCTGGAAGGGACAGACGATGTCGAACATCGATCCCGCTTCACCTCCGTTCGGAGACGGCGCCGCGAACTTCGGCGCGACCGAGACCCCCACCGACAGCGGGGCGCACGTCGCCCCCACGGACACGTCCTCCGGCTCCTCCACGGGCGGCACGGCCGACTCCGCGAAGGAGAAGGCGAGCGCCGCCGCGGGCACCGCCAAGGACCAGGCCGGCGCCGTCGCCGGCAACGCCAAGCAGGCCGCGAGCGAAGTGCTCTCGACCGGCAAGGACGAGGCCGCCAACGTGGTCCAGGAGGCCAAGGTCCAGGTCAAGGACCTCTACGACCAGAGCCGCACCCAGCTCACCGAGCAGGCCCACGCCCAGAAGGAGAACGCCGCCAAGGGCGCCCGCGCCTTCAGCGACGACCTGACCGCGCTGGCCAACGGCGAGGGCGGCAGCGACAACGCCGCCGCGAAGCTCGTCTCCCAGGCGGCCACCCGCGTGCAGGGTGTGGCCTCGTGGCTCGAGAACCGCGACCCGTCCGAGCTCCTCGACGACGTCCGCGCGTTCGCCCGCCGCCGCCCGGGTGCCTTCATCCTCATCGCCGCGGCGACGGGACTCGTCGGCGGGCGCCTCATCCGCGCCCTGACCGCCGAGGCGAAGGACGAGAAGGAGGCGACGAGCACCCGCACCGACGGGCCCGAGTTCGACGCCCCCGCCTCGACCACCGCGTACTCCGACGCCTCCGCGTACGACGCGCCCGTCGCGTCCGCCTACGGCACCGTCGGCTCGAGCTCCCTCGAGCGCGACTACGCGCCGACCGAGCCCGTCGCCGACCCGCTCGACGGCGGCTTCCCGAACGGCGGCCGGCTGTGACCGACCCGACGGGCGTCCACCGCTCGACGGAGACGCCCGACCAGCGGGCCGGGTCGACGTCGCTGGGCGATCTGCTCGGCGAGGTCTCGCGCGACCTCTCCACGCTGATCCGCCAGGAGATGGCCCTCGCGAAGGCCGAGCTCAAGGAGTCCGCCGGCAAGGCGGGCAAGGGAGCGGGCCTCCTCGGCGGGGCGGGCTACGCCGCGCTGATGGCCGTGCTCTTCCTCTCGATCGCCCTCTGGTGGGGCCTGGGCACTCTGATCGGCAACGGCTGGTCCGGAGTGGTCGTGGCCGTCATCTGGGCGATCGTGGCCGCGATCCTCTACGCGGTGGGCCGCAAGAGCCTGAAGCAGGTCGACGGCGCTCCCGAGACGGTCGACTCCCTCAAGAAGATTCCCGACACCCTCAAGCCGAACGGGGCAGGACGATGACGTACGACGCAGGACAGAACAAGACACCCGAGGAGATCCGGGCGGACATCGAGCGCACGCGCCTCGAGCTGGGCGGGGACGTCGACGCGCTGGCCGAGAAGGTCAGCCCGTCCGCCATCGCGCAGCGTCAGACCGACAAGGTCAAGTCGGCCGTGGGCTCCGTCCGCGACCGGGTGATGGGCTCGGCGCACGACGCCTCCGACTCGCTCTCGAGCGGTGCGGGCTCGGCGAAGGCCAAGGCCGAGGGCAACCCGTTCGCCGTGGGGCTCATCGCCCTCGGCGCCGGACTCCTCGTCGCCTCGCTCATCCCCGCCTCCAGCAAGGAGAAGGAGGCGGCGAGCCGCGTCAAGGAGCAGGCCCAGCCGGTCGTCGACAAGGTGACCGACGCGGCCAAGGAGGCGGCGAGCGAGCTCCGCGAGCCCGCGCAGCAGGCCTTCGCCTCCGTCAAGGAGACCGCGACCGACGCCGCGCAGAACGTCAAGGAGGCGGGCACCTCCGCCACTGACGACGTGAAGGACTCGGCCCGCGAGGCCAAGCACGCCGTCCAGGAGGACGTGCAGCACTGATCCGTCGGCGCTGACAGGGCGGTGGGCCTCCGGGCCCGCCGCCCTTCGTCGTGCCGCCGGGAATACACCGCCGCCCGCACTCCTTGCCCTCCGTATGCGATCGATCGTCTACTCCCGCACCGGTGACTCCTCCGTCCTCTCCCTCGTCGATCGGGAGGAGCGGGCGCCGGGCGCCGGCGAGGTCCGCGTCCGCGTCCTGGCGTCGGGCGTGAATCCGACCGACTGGAAGGCGCGCGCAGACGGCGACCTCGCGTTCGACGAGGTCGTGCCGAACCAGGACGGCGCCGGTGTCGTCGAGGCGGTCGGCGAGGGCGTCGAGGGCCTGGCCGTCGGCGACCGGGTCTGGATGTACCTCTCCGCGCACCGCCGCCCCACCGGCACCGCGCAGGAGTCGGCGGTGCTCGCCGCCGAGCACGTCGTGCGCCTGCCCGTGGGCGTCGGCACCGACGTCGCCGCGAGCCTCGGCGTCCCCGCGATGACCGCCCACCGCGCCCTCACCGTGCACGAGCACGGCCCCTCCCGCCTCGCGCCCGGCGCCCTCGCCGGCCGCACCGTCCTGGTCCAGGGTGGCGCCGGAGCCGTCGGGCACGCCGCCATCCAGCTCGCGGTCTGGGCCGGGGCGACCGTCATCGCGACGGTGAGCAGCGACTCCAAGGAGCGGCTCGCCCGTGCGGCCGGCGCGCAGCACGTGCTGCAGTACCCGGACGACGCTCTCGCCGACCGGATCCGCGGGCTCGCCCCTGAGGGCGTCCAGCACGTGGTCGAGGTCGCACCGGCTCAGAACGCCGCGCTCGACGTCGAGGTGCTCGCCAACCACGGCAGCATCGGGTACTACGCGAACAACAACGGCGACGAGTTCACCGTGCCGATCGTCGCGAGCTTCGCGAAGAACGCCCGCTGGCAGGGCCTGCTGCTCTACACCGTGGGCGAGGAGGCGCTGCAGGCCGCGGCCGAGGACATCACCGCGGCGCTCGTCGACGGCGCGCTCCCGGTGGGCGAGGAGGCGGGCCTCCCGCTGACCTGGTTCCCGCTCGAGGAGACCGCGGCCGCCCACGACGCGGTCGAGCAGGGAGCGACGGGCAAGGTGCTCATCCGCGTCGCCGACTGACCGGGAGGGCTCGCCTCCGATCGACGACCGGCTGGATCATCCCCGGAGCGGGGGTGAGCCCGGGACGGTCGAGCGGTCGGCCAGGCCGGCCACGAGCTCGGCGAGCGCCTCCTCGGCCGTGCGGGTCGGCGCCCAGCCGAGCTCGGCGCGGGCGCGCTCGGTCGACATCACCGGGACGTTGCCCGCGATGTCGAGCCAGCCCGCGTCGGTGCGCTGCAGGCGCAGGTGCCAGGTCGCCGAGACGACGGAGCGGAGCAGCCCGAACGGCACCGTGACCAGGCGGGCGCCGAAGGCGTGCGCCAGCCGCTCCGGAGTGAGGACCGGCTCGGCCGCGATGTTGAAGGCCCCGCCGGCGCGCCGGTCGAGCGCGCGCCAGAAGGCGTCGGCCACGTCGTCGGCGTGCACGCCCTGGAAGACGATGCTTCTCGGCAGCGGAAGGACCGGGATCCGGACCGCCTTCAGCCACCGCGTCGGGTAGTGGGGTCCGGCGAAGAGCCCGGCGATCTCGGTCGCCGCTCCGCGCTGGAAGACGAGCCCCGGGCGCAGGCGCGTGACGACGATCTCGGGGTGCCGCTCCTCGAAGGCGTCGAGCTGCCGCTCGTTCGCGGCCTTGTGGCGGCTGTAGGTCGAGGTGTGCAGGCCGCCCGTGGGCCAGTCCTCGGTCACCCGGATCGACTTCGGCGCCGCGCTGTAGGCACCCACGGACGAGGCGACGGCGACCTGGCCGACTCCCGCGGCGGCGACCGCCTCGAGCACGGCCGCGGTGCCTCCGACGTCGACCAGCCGCTGGAACGGCTCGTCGTGGCTGGGCTGCAGCGCCCAGGCGAGGTGGACGACGGCGTCGACGCCGGCGAAGGCCTCGCGGAGCCGCCGCGGGGCGACGCTCGACGCGAGGTCGATCTCGACCCAGCGCACGTCGCGGTACTCCTCCGAGCGGAGCCGAGGGGCCCGGCGGGCGATGCCTACGATCTCCTCCACCCCGGCCTCGCCGTGCAGGCGCCGCAGCAGGGCCGTCCCCAGGTTGCCGGTCGCCCCGACGATCGCGATCCGCATGGCGTCATCCCTCCGGGAGCGGCGCACGCCGGCCCCCTCCTCCGAGGCTAGGCAGGGGTGCCGCCGCGGAGGAGCCGCTTGACAGCGGGCACGACGGGACGCTCGGCGGGGACCGCCGGCGGCCGGCGGGGTGAATGCTCCTCCCCAGGGTGGATGCGGCCTAGACCACGGCGGGAGCGGGCGCATCCCCCCGCGCGGCCGGCCGCCGATCCCTAGCCTGGGACGATGCTGCCGACACCGCCCCGCCGCGTCCTCCCCGTGCGACACGAGGTCGAGGGCGTCACGCTGCGGACGGTCGACACCGGTCCGGCCGGAGCGGGCGCGGTGTTCGTCCTGATCCACGGGATCGGGATGTCGCACCACACCTTCTCGCCGCTCGCCGCCCGCCTGAAGCGGCACGGCCGGGTGATCGGCGTCGACCTCGCCGGCTTCGGCGCGAATGCGCGCCCGCGGCGGAGGGTCGGCCTCGAGGACCACGCGCGGCAGGTCGAGCAGGTCCTCCGCGGACTGGGCGTCTCGCGCGCGGTCGTCGTCGGGCACTCGATGGGGTCGCAGGTGGCGGTCGAGCTGGGGCTGCGCGCGCCCGGCCTCGTCGACGGCGCGGTGCTCATCGGGCCGGTGGTGGATCCGCAGCGGCCCGGAGCGGTCCGCCAGGGGCTCGCGCTGCTGCGGGACTGCCTCGGCGAGCCGGTGGGCGTCGACGCGATCCTGCTGGCCGACTACCTGCGCGGCGGCCTGCGCTGGTACCTGCGCCAGCTGCCCGAGATGCTGCGGCATCCGGTCCAGGTGCGCGTCGCCGAGCTGGAGGTGCCGGTCCTCGTCGCCCGCGGCCGCGACGATCCGATCGCCACCCGTGACTGGTGCGAGCGGCTCACGGCCCACGCGCGCGAGGGGCGGCTCGTCGAGTTCGCCGGCTCGCGCCACGTCGTCCCCCGCACCGAGCCCGGAGCGCTCGCCCGCGAGATCCTCCGCTTCGCCGCCGCGCTCGGCGAGAGGCCCGCCGCCCCGCTCCCCCTCCGGTCGGAGCCGGCCGCATGAGCCGGCTCCGGCGCCTGGTGCGCGACGCCGTCTGGTGGATCCGCGACTACGCCTACGCCGTCGCCTGGCAGGTGCGCGGCGTCCTCTCGCGCCGTGCCCCGGACGACTACCTCGACGGCGACCGGCGGCCCGTCGTGGTCCTGCCGGGGATCTGGGAGACCTGGTCCTTCCTCCGCCCGATCATCGATCCGCTGCACGAGCGCGGGCACCCTCTCCACGTGCTGACGAGCCTCGGCCGCAACGGCCGCCCGGTCGCCCGGACGGCCGAGGACGTGGCCGCCTACCTCGCCGAGCACGGGCTCCGCGACGTGGTGATCGTCGCCCACAGCAAGGGCGGACTGATCGGCAAGTACGTGATGACCGAGCTCGACCCGGACGGCCGGGTCGACCGGATGGTCGCCGTGGCGACCCCGTTCGGCGGCTCCCGCTACGCGCCCTACCTGGTCCTCCGGAGCCTGCGCGCCTTCTCGCCGCGCGACGCCACGACCCTGCTGCTGTCGAGCCGCTCCGGAGCGAACGCGCGGATCACGTCCGTGTTCGGCCTCTTCGATCCGCACATCCCCGAGGGCAGCATGCTCGAGGGCGCGGTCAACGTCCGGATCGAGACCGGCGGGCACTTCCGCATCCTGAGCGACCCCGAGACGCTCACCGCGGTCGTCACGGCGGTCTCGGCGGAGGAGCGCGCCGACGGAGAGGCGCCCTGACGACGGCGGAACCCCTGACGACTCCGTAGCAACCCGCGTCGCCGCGGCGGAACCCCCTGGCGCCTCCGGCCCGCGAGGCGGAGCGTGGAGCCATGCCCGCCTCCTCCACCGGCCCGACCGAGCTCCTCCTCGTCCGTCACGGCGAGAGCCTCGCCAACATCGCGGCGAGCGCCGCCGAGGCCTCGGGGGCGCACGAGATCGCCGTCGACCGCCGCGACCCCGACGTCGAGCTCTCCCCCGCCGGCGAGGAGCAGGCGCGCGCGCTCGGCCGCTGGCTGGCCGAGGAGGCGCGGCCCGCCTCCGCCTGGACGTCGCCCTACCGCCGCGCCTCCGCGACCGCCCGCCTCGCCCTCGGCGAGGCCGGCATCGACCTGCGGCTGCGCCCCGACGAGCGCCTGCGCGACCGCGACCTCGGCGTCACCGACCGCCTCACCTCCGCCGGCGTGCGGGCCCGGATGCCCGAGGAGGCGGCGCGGCGCGAGTGGCTCGGCAAGTTCTACTACCGGCCGCCGGGAGGCGAGGCCTGGACGGACCTCGCGCTCCGCATCCGCGCCTTCGTCGACCACCTCGCCGTCGCCGCGCCTCCCGGGCCGGCGATCCTCTTCTGCCACGACGCGGTCGTCCTCGTCCTCCGCTACGTCCTCGAGGGCCTCTCCGAGCACGAGCTGCTCGACATCGGCGCCTCGACGCCCGTCGCCAACGGCTCCGTCACCCGTCTCGTCCGCGACGGCGACGCGTGGCGCCTCGAGCTCTTCAACCGCACGTCCCACCTCGAGCGCTCCGGCGCCCCCGTCACCCGGCACGACGACCGAGCGGACGGAGAAGGAGACCCTCATGAGTGACCTCGTCTCCCGCGCCCTGCTCGAGCAGCGCTGGCCCCTCCCGGAGCCCGGAGGCTCGAAGCACTCCCGCGGCGACGTCGTCGTCGTCGGCGGCGCCCGCAAGACGCCCGGAGCCGCGATCCTCGCGGGGATCGCCGCGCTGCGGACCGGCGCGGGTCGCATCACGCTCTGCGTCGCCGAGTCGGTCGCGTCGGCCACCGCGGTCGCGCTGCCGGAGTGCGGAGTGGTCCCGCTCGCGGAGACGCGCACCGGCTCCGTCTCGGGCCGCGGGCTCGACGTCCTGGCCGGCGAGCTCTCCTCCGCCGACGTCGCCCTGATCGGACCCGGCCTGGACGACCCGCGCGCGACCGCCGCGACCCTCCGTGCCCTCGCTCCGCTCCTCTACGATGTGCCGGCCGTGCACCTCGACGCCTTCCCGCTCGGAGTCCTGCCCGGACAGCGCCGTCTCGCACGGAGGCTCGCGGGCCGGCTCCTGCTGACCCCGAACTCGGAGGAGGCGTCCCGGCTCCTCGGCGAGGAGGTCGACGACGTCGAGCGGGCCGCCCTCGCGGTCGCCGAGCGCTACGGCGCGGTGGTGAGCCTGTTCAACACGATCGCCTCGCCCGACGGCGACGCGGTGCGGATCGAGGGCGAGCACCCCGGGCTGGCCACCGCGGGCAGCGGCGACGTGCTCGCCGGAGCGACGGCGGGCCTGCGCGGGCGCGGCGTCGATCCGATGGGCGCGGCCGCGTGGGGCGCGTTCCTGCACACGGAGGCGGACACGCGCCTCTCCGCGCGGATCGGACCGGCCGGGTACCTCGCGAGCGAGATCCCGGGGGAGTTCCCGCGCGTGCTGGCGGGCTGAGCGGCGCGGGTGCGCTGAGGACGGCAGTCGTTCCGAGGCGGGCCGGCGGTGCGAGCGCCCCGGACCGAGCCGGCGGCGTGAGCGGCGGCGATCACCGTGACCGCGGCGTCGACCTCAGTGCGCGACGTCGGCGACCGAGAACGCCACTCCCGGCGTGATCAGGATCGAGGTCTCGCGAGGCTCGCCCTCGCCCTGGTTCACCGTGATCCAGCGCGACGCGGAGCCGTCCAGGGCGCGGTCGATGCTCTCGCGCACCTCCGCGGCCGACGTCTCGCTCAGGCTGAACGGCGCTCCGCCGTAGATGATCTCGACGCGCTTCACAGCATGCTCTCCTCGCTCTGACGGGCGGTCCCGTGGGGCTCCTCGCTGATCCGCAGCCCGTGCGCCGTGTGCGAGTCGGCGAGCAGCTGTCGGATCCAGTCCGGGTTGATGTTCGGGGCACGGCCGCCGTGGTACTTGAAGCGCAGCGGGATGGCGGGGTGCAGCCAGATCGACGTGCGTCCGTCGCCGACCGCCTGCGAGTCCTTCCACGAGAAGTAGAAGGACTCGTTGCGCGCGAGCTTCGAGCCGATCACGATCTGCAGGTGCGCCAGCAGACGGTCGTCGAAGTCGGCCTCGAGGGTCGAGTCGTAGATCAGTCGCCCCATCAGGCGGTTCTCCGTTCGGGAAGTCGCCCGTCCGCGAAGGATCGGGCGGAGTCGTGAGTGTCGATCCTACCGGCGCCCCGGATGCTCACCAGGAGTCGTCCTCGCCGTGGAAGTGCGGGATCTCGGTGTCGACGGCGGAGAGGGGCCCGGCGCCGCCGTCCTCCTCGGCCACGGGGTGCGAGACGCCCAGGCGGGCCGTCTCGCGGGTGAAGCGCTCGACGAGCTCCTCGTCGAGCAGCTCCTCGGCTCCGTCGTCCTCGGACTCCGAGAACAGCTGGCTCGCCGGTCCGATCAGCAGCGCCGCCCGTCCGGGCCGGCCGGACTCCTGGCGGATCGGGATGTCGACCGTGATCGACCCCTTGGTGAGCGCCAGCGCCTCCGCGTAGGCCAGCAGCGACCGCGCGATGGCGGTACCCGTCAGCACGGAGCTGCCGGCGTAGTGGATGCGTTCCATGCCTCCTTCCTACTCCTCGGGCGGCCGCCCGGTCAGCGGTTGCGCGGTCGAGGCGGGGAGCGCTAGCGCCGCGTCGATCCGGCGGTCGAGCGCGTCGCGGACGGCCGGCCACTCGGCCGCGAGGATCGAGTGGACGGCCGTGTCGCGCCACGAGCCGTCGGCCCGCCGCTGGTCGTGGCGGAGCACCCCCTCGAACACGGCGCCGAGACGGAGGATCGCGGCCCGCGAGCGCGCGTTCACCGCATCCGCCTGAAGCTTCACCCGCTCGTAGCCGCTGTCGAAGGCGAGCCCGAGCACCAGCCGCTTCGCCTCCGGGTTCACGACGGTGCCCCACGTCTCGGGCGCGTAGGCCGTCCAGCCGAGGTGGGCCGCCTCGCGCGTCTCGTCGAAGTCGGCCAGCGAGGTCGTGCCGACGACGCGCCCCTCCTGCAGCACGGCGAACGGCAGGCCCGTCCCCCAGGGGTAGTAGCGGTCGACGAAGGCGCGGAACTCCTCCGGGGTGCCGGGGAGGCCGGACGGTCCTCCTCCGTAGCCGCCGGCGAACACCTCCGGACGCCCGATCGCCCGCCCGAGCGGCTCGACGTGCTCGACGGCGAGCGGCTCGAGGACGATCGAGCGGCCGACGAGCGTGACGGGACCGGGGCGGCGGGGACTGCTCATGCGATCAGTGTGGGGCACCGTGCCAGCATGGCTCCATGAGCACCGCCGCGCTGTTCGAGTCCGCCGCCGCCGCCCTCGTCGGCCTGCTCGCGCAGGTGCGGGACGACCAGTGGGAGCAGCCGGGGCTCGGCGTCTGGGACGTCCGCGGCCTCGCGGGCCACGCGTCGCGGGCGGTGCTGACGGTCGAGGCGTACCTCCTCGCTCCGGAGCCGCCCGAGCCGACCATCGAGGACGCGCTCGACTACTACGCCGCGCTGGCCGGGAACGTCGCCGACCCCGTGGCGGTGGCGCGGCGCGGGGTCGAGGCGGGGCTGCTGCTCGGCGACAGGCCGGCTCAGGCGCTGGCGGAGGCGGCGGGCCGCGCGGTCGAGCTGGTCGCCGCTCAGCGTCCCGGCCGCCTCGTCGCCGTGGGCGGCCACGCGATCGAGCTGGACGAGTACCTCCGGACCCGGCTGCTCGAGCTGGTCGTGCACACGCTCGACCTCTCGCGCGCCACCGGGATCCCGCACGTGCTGCCCGCCGAGGCCGTCGAGGCGTGCTGCGCGCTGACCGGCGGGCTGGCCGCTCGAGCGGGACGCGGCGAGGAGCTCCTGCTCGCGCTGAGCGGGCGGGAGCCCCTCGCCGCGGGGTTCTCGGTGGTGTGAGGGCGCCGGCCCTCCGGCTGCGGGTCCTCCGCGGCGCCGGCCCTCGGGGCACCGGGTCCTCCGTGGTGAGGGCGCCGATCCTCACGCCGCGGGTTCTACGTGGTGCCGGCCCTCAGGCCACGGCGAGAGCGGCGACCGGCGACACCTTCGTGGCGCGGCGGGCGGGCAGCACGGCCGAGACGACCGTGATCACGACACCGACCACGAGCACCGCCACCAGGATCGGCACCGGGACGGTCGGCGGGATCAGTCCGATGCCCGGCAGCGAGCCGAACACCGAGATCGCGCCGCACCAGCCGTAGACGATCCCGAGCACGATGCCGAGCACCGCGGCAGCGATGATCATCTGCGCCGCCTCGAGCACCACCATCGACCGCACCTGCGAGCCGGTGAAGCCGAGCGCGCGGAGCAGGCCCAGCTCGCGCCGGCGCTGCAGCACGCTGAGCGACAGCGTGTTGACCATGCCGACGGCGGCCAGGACGACCGAGAAGCCGAGCAGGACGCTCATCACCGCGGTGCTCACCTGGATGAACTGCTCGAACGCCGCGATCACCTCGGGGTTCGTCTCGCCCGAGCGCTCCATGATCGTGCCGAACGTGGCGGCGGCGACCGCGAACATCGTGACCAGCGACACTCCGATGACCAGTCCGATGACGGCGCGGGCGCTGCGCGCCGGATTGCGGACGGCGTTGGCGGACGCCAGTCGGGCGACGGGGCCCCGGCCGAAGGCGCGGCCCACGAGGGCCGTGAGCGGAGGGAGCAGGACGGGCGCCCCGAGGATCACGCCGGTGAAGGACGCCATGCCTCCGACGAGCCCGAGCAGGACGCCGCCGGGGTTGGCGAGCCCGAGGACCACGCCGGCGGCGAGCAGCAGCGCGCCGATCACGACGAAGACGATCGCCGTGACGTTGCGGGCGGTGCGGCCGTGCAGCTCCTCGTAGCGGGGCTCGGCGGAGGATCCGGCGGCCTGCGACGGCGCGACCGCGAGCACGCGGCGCGATCCGGACCACGAGGCGATGACCGTCGAGGCGACCACGGCGATCAGCGGCAGCACGAGGCCGGGCGAGACGAGCGGGTAGTCGAAGCGGGGCAGGGTGCCGCTCCGGATGGCGAGCTCCGCGGCGAGCGCCACGAGAGCGACGCCGGCGACCAGGCCGATCGCCGCTCCGAGGAGCCCCTGCAGGAGGCCCGTGCGGACGATCCCGCTGCGCAGCGACCGGCCGGAGGCGCCGAGCAGGCGCAGCAGGGCGATCTCGCGGGTGCGCCCGGCGATGACGGTCGAGACCGCGTTGGCCGTGACGATCCCGCCCACGAACACCGCGATGCCGAAGAAGACGGCGCCGACCATCCCGAGCATGAGGGCGACCTGGCCGATGCCGTCGATCCCCGCTGCCGCGAAGGCCGCGACCATGTCGGCGATGACCTGCACCAGCACGGCGCCGAACGCCGCGGCGAGTGCGGCGACGGTGACGATGGCGCCCCCGCCCTGGCTCGAGCCCGTGCGCACGCCGCTCACGCCGCGCCCTCCATCGTGAGCATCGCGCGCGAGATCTCCTCGGCGCTCATCCCGCGGCGGTCGTCGACGACGGCCCCGTCGCGGAGGAAGACGATGCGGTCGGCGTAGGCCGCCGCGATCGGGTCGTGGGTGACCATGGCGATCGACTGGCCGTACTCGCGGGTGGAGGCCCGGAGCAGGCTGAGGACCTCGCGGCCGGTGCGCGAGTCCAGGTTGCCGGTGGGCTCGTCGGCGAAGATCAGCTGCGGCCGGGTGGCGAGGGCGCGGGCGATCGCCACGCGCTGCTGCTGCCCGCCCGAGAGCTCGTGGGGCCGGTGCGTGAGGCGCTCGCGGAGCCCGAGGGACTCGATCAGCCGGGCGATCCACTGCTCCTCGTCGCCGGTCACGGAGCGGCCGTCGAGCTCGAACGGGAGGCGGATGTTGCCGCGCACGTCGAGCGTGGGGACGAGGTTGAAGGCCTGGAAGACGAAGCCGACGCTGCGGCGGCGGAGCACGGTCAGCTCGGCGTCGCTCATCGAGGTGATCTCGGCGTCCCCGAGGAACACGCGGCCGGAGGAGGCGGTGTCGAGGCCGGCGAGGACGTGCATGAGCGTCGACTTGCCGGATCCGCTGGGGCCCATCACCGCGGTGAACTCGCCCCGCTCGATCGAGAGCGTGACGTCGTCGAGGGCGACGACGGGCGGCGTGCTGCCGTAGAGCTTGCGCACGCCCTCGACGCGCGCCACGACGGAGGAGGTCTGGTTCTGCATGTCCTCGACGCTACGGAGGCACCCGTGTCGCCGGCGTCGTCCGCAGTGGCTCGCGGCGTCATCCCTCCGGTGGACCCGCGATGGTCCTGCGGAGTCAGCGGGGCCGGAGCCCCGCCCGGCGGAGGGCGAGGGCCGCCAGCGCGGCGGTGACGGCGGGGTCGCCGGCCCGCCAGCCCGCGGCGGCGTCCGGGTGCGCGGCGAGGATGTCGCGGGGGGACGCCTTGGTGAGCGCGCGCAGGGCCAGCAGCTCGGTTCCGCCGACGGTCGAGCCGAGGGCGCGCAGCTCGGCGGTCCGGCGGGCGAAGCGGAGCCGGGGCCGGAGCCAGAGCACGGCCAGGAGCAGGAGCGGGAGGCCCCCGACGGCGAGCCCGGCGACCACGGCCAGGGCGCTCGCGAGCTGCTGCTGGTCGCGTCCGGCGGCGGCCAGCACGGAGCCGGCCCCGCTCGCCTCGTCGAACGGCGCGCGCACGGCGTCGCCGAGCAGGGGGATGCCGCCGAGGGTGGTCCCGGCGTCGCTCATGGTCGAGCCGAAGCCGCTGCCGGCGCTCTCGAGCCGACGGCCGATCTCGGCCAGGCCGGCGATCAGCGTGCCGACCGCGATGCCCGCGGCGATCGCCACGACGGCCACGCCGAGAGCGAGGGCGTCGGCCAGGATCTGCCGCGCGCGGACGGCCGGGAGGTCGGCGTAGATCTGCATGCGCCGATTATCCGGCGCGCTCGGCGGCGGTCGTGTCCACACCGGAGGAAGAATTCGTCGAGAGGGCCCGGGATCCGCGTCACTCCGCGAGGTCCCCGACGTTCTTCCTCGGTTGTGAACACGTCGGCCGCCTCCGAGAGGGCTGCCCGACCCGGCTCCTCGCCGCTTCTAGTCGAGCAGGTCGTGCAGCACGACGACCTGCTCGCGCTCCGGGCCGACGCCGATCGCCGAGAACCGGGCGCCGCTCATCGCCTCGAGCGCGCGCACGTAGTCCTGCGCGGTCTGCGGCAGGTCCGAGAACTCGCGGCAGCCGGAGATGTCCTCCTGCCAGCCGGGGAACTCCTCGTAGATCGGCTTCGCGTGGTGGAAGTCGCTCTGCGAGACCGGGACCTCGTCGTGGCGCACGCCGTCGACGTCGTAGGCGACGCAGACGGGGATGGTCTCGAGGCCCGAGAGCACGTCGAGCTTGGTGAGGACGAAGTCGGTGACCCCGTTGATCCGCGCCGAGTAGCGGGCGATCGGGGCGTCGTACCAGCCGCAGCGGCGCGGGCGGCCGGTCGTGGTGCCGAACTCGAAGCCCTGCCGGCGGAGGTACTCGCCCCACTCGTCGAAGAGCTCGGTCGGGAACGGTCCGGCGCCGACACGGGTCGTGTACGCCTTGATGACCGCGATGACGCGGTCGATGCGGTTCGGCGCGACTCCGGAGCCGGTGGCCGCTCCTCCCGAGGTCGCGTTGGAGGAGGTGACGAACGGGTAGGTGCCGTGGTCGACGTCGAGCATCGTGGCCTGGCCGGCCTCGAACAGCACCGTCCTGCCGGCGTCGAGCGCCTGCGAGAGGACCAGCGACGTGTCGGCGACCATCGGGCGAAGCCGCTCGGTGTACTGCAGCAGGTCCTCCAGCACCTGCTCGACCAGGATCGCGCGGCGGTTGTAGACCTTCACCAGCAGGTGGTTCTTCTGGTCGAGGGCGCCCTCGACCTTCTGGCGGAGGATGTTCTCGTCGAAGAGGTCCTGGATGCGGATGCCGACGCGGTTGATCTTGTCGGCGTACGCCGGGCCGATGCCGCGGCCGGTGGTGCCGATCTGGCGCTTGCCGAGGAAGCGCTCCGTCACCTTGTCGAGGGTGCGGTGGTAGCTGGTGATGACGTGCGCGTTGGCGCTGACGAGCAGCTTCGACACGTCGACGCCGCGGGCGCTCAGCGCCTCGAGCTCGTGGAACAGCACCTCGATGTCGACGACGACGCCGTTCGCGATGACCGGGACGACGCCCGGGGTGAGGATGCCGGAGGGGAGAAGGTGCAGGGCGTACTTCTCGTCGCCCACGACGACGGTGTGCCCGGCGTTGTTGCCCCCGTTGAACTTCACGACGTAGTCGACGCGGCTGCCGAGGAGGTCGGTGGCGCGTCCCTTGCCCTCGTCGCCCCACTGGGCGCCGGTGATGACGATTGCTGGCATGGCGTGTCCTTCTCGACGGGAGGGGCGGGGGTGGGCGGGTGCGGCGCGGCAGTCGTGCCGCCTCCGCGCGACCAGCCGCTCGATTCTAGCGGAGGGGCCGGAGGACGGCTCCAGCGCGCGGGGGCGGCACCGCGGACTCCCCCGGCTCCGGCCGGCACCGCGGACGCATCGCCGAGCAATGCTCTCGATCCCGTCATGCGCAGTTCACACGCGACGCATAGATTCGAGGACGTTCACACTCCACTCATCACGCGAACAGGACCACGATGCGCAGACTCCGCGCCGCAAGCCTCCTCGCCGTCGTCGCACTCGGAGCCGCCACCGCCGCTCCGATCGCCTCGGCCGCCCCTCTCGACGACGGCGTCGAGCTCACCCTGGTGTCGACGACCGACACGCACGGGCACGTCTACGACTGGGACTACTTCGCGAACGCGCCGTACCCGGCCGCCGGTGCGCTCGGCCTCACCCGCGTCGCGACCGAGGTCGACCGCCTCCGCGCCGAGAAGGGCGAGGAGTCCGTGCTCGTCATGGACAACGGCGACGCGATCCAGGGCACGCCGCTCACCTACTACTACGGCCTCGGCGACGGCGCCGCAGGCGTCCTCTCCGGCGAGACGACGCACCCGATGGCCACCGCGTTCAACACCATCGGCTACGACGCGCAGGTCGTCGGCAACCACGAGTACAACTACGGGCTCGACATGCTCAGCGCGTACGAGGGCGACCTGAACGCCCCGCTGCTGGGCGCGAACGTCGTCGACGTCGCCACCGGCAAGCCGTACCACGACCCCTACACGCTGATCGAGCGCGAGATCGACGGGAAGACGGTCACCGTCGGCGTCCTCGGCCTCGTCACCCCCGGCGTCCGCGTCTGGGACAAGCAGTACGTCGACGGCGTCCTCGAGTTCCAGGACATGGTCGCCGCCGCGAAGCAGTGGGTCCCGATCGTGCAGGAGCAGGCGGACGTGGTCGTCGTCCTCGCGCACACCGGCCAGGGCACGGTGCCGGACGCCGAGTACGACGCCGCCGACCTCAACGAGGACGTCGTCAACAACATCGCGACGCAGGTCCCCGGCATCGACGTGGTCGTCGCCGGCCACAGCCACAAGGACCTGCCGCAGACGCTGTTCACCAACGTCGCCGGCGAGCAGGTGCTGGTCACCCAGCCCGAGTTCTGGGCGCAGGGCCTCACCGAGGTCACCCTGAACCTGGTGCCGGACGCCGCGGGCGGCCTCGAGGTCGACTGGTCGGCCGGGAACGCGCCCGTCACGCAGCCCGTCTACGCGAAGGACATCGCCGAGGAGTCGCCCGCACTGGTCGACGCCCTCGCCGAGCAGCACGCCGCCACGATCGAGTACGTGAACACCCCCGTCGCCGACTCGGTCGAGGAGCTCTCGGCCGCGACCTCGCGCTACGAGGACACCCCGATCATCGACTTCATCAACACCGTCCAGGCCGAGACCGTCGAGACGGCTCTCGAGGGCACCGAGTGGGCCGACCTGCCGGTGATCTCGCAGGCGTCGCCGTTCTCGCGCACCGCCGTCTTCCCGAAGGGGCAGGTCAGCATCCGGGACATCGCGGGCCTGTACATCTACGAGAACACCCTCCGCGGAGTGGAGCTGACCGGAGCCGAGGTGCGCGACTACCTCGAGTTCTCGGCCCGCTACTTCGTGCAGACCGCCGAGGGCGCCGTGTTCGACCCCGAGACCGGCACCAACGCGACGACCGAGGACCGCCCCGACGGCATCCCGGACTACAACTACGACGCGATCTCGGGCCTGGACTACGTGATCGACGTCTCCCAGCCCGCCGGCTCGCGGATCCGCGGTCTCGCCCACGCCGACGGCACCCCCGTCGCCGACGACGAGCGCTTCGTGATGGCGGTCAACAACTACCGCCAGAGCGGCGGAGGCGCCTACCCGGCCGTCGCGCAGGCACCGCTCGTCTACGACGAGCGTCTCGAGATCCGCCAGCTCCTCATCGACTGGTCGACCGCCCGCGGCGTGATCGACCAGGCCGACTTCTACGACCCCAACTGGTCGCTGACGACGGAGCCCGCCGCCGAGGTCCCGGTCACCCCGGCGCCGACCGAGCCCGGCACCCCGACGGAGCAGCCCACCACCGCTCCGTCGCCGCATCCCACCACCACGGCGGCCCCCGTCGCGGGAGGCTCCGGCCCGGGCTCGCTCGCGAACACCGGCGCCGACGCGGCCGGCCTGATCGGCGGAGCCCTCGTGCTGCTGCTGTCGGGTCTCGCGCTGGTCGTCGCGCGACGCCGCCTCGCGGCCTAGCCGAGCAGGGCACGGGCGGCGGTCGGCGGGGTCTCCCGCCGACCGCCATTCGTCGTTCCGGAGGATCGCGGGACGATCGGGCCGCGGACCGGCGGCTCAGTCCCCGCGGCGTCGCGACCGGCGGGCCCGCCAGGCCGAGAACGCTCCGGTCGACCAGAGCGCCCAGATCACCAGCAGGGGCTGGAAGACGAGCCGCACCGCGCGCGCCGCGTCCGTCTCGAGGCCGAACGCCGGCGTCCGCGTCAGCAGCTGCGAGATGTTCCCCGGGAAGACCGCGACGAAGAACGCGGCCACCACGACTCCCACGATCACGCGCCACCGCACGAGCACGACGAGCACGAGCCCGAGCGCGATCTCGACGACGCCCGACGCGACGACCACCAGGTCCGGGTCGGCCGGCAGCCACGGCGGGACCTGCGCCTGGAAGGCCTGACGCGCGACCGTCAGGTGCGCCGTGCCGGCCGTGACGAGCAGCAGGCCCAGGAGGATGCGGGCGAGAGTGCGCGGGAGGGAGCGGCGTCCTCCGTCGTGAGCTGTGGCGGCGGTCATGCCCCCAGTCTGCGCTCGGAGCCCGCTCGCGCCGACCGCGAGCGCGTTCCGGCGGCGCCCCGTATCCTCGTTACCGCCCCGTCCGCAGACCGTGAAACGAGTTCCATGAGCACCCTGCCCCGCCTGATGGCCTTCGACCTCGACGACACCCTCGCCGCCTCGAAGTCCCCCGTCGACCCGGCGATGGCCGACCTCTTCGTGAAGCTGCTCCAGGCCACCGAGGTGTGCATCATCTCGGGCGGCCAGATCGGCCAGTTCCGGATGCAGGTGCTCGACCGCCTCGAGGGCGCCGACCCCGAGGTGCTCGCGAAGCTGCACCTCATGCCCACCTGCGGCACGCAGTACTACCGGTACGAGAACGGCGACTGGGCGCAGATCTACGCCGAGAACCTCACCGAGGACGAGAAGTCGCGCGCGCTCGCCGCCGTCGAGGAGAAGGCGAAGGAGCTCGGCTACTGGGAGTCCGAGACCTGGGGCCCGATCCTCGAGGACCGCGACTCGCAGATCACCTTCTCGGCCCTCGGCCAGTCCGCGCCCGTCGAGGTCAAGCAGGCCTGGGACCCGGACGGCGAGAAGAAGAACACCCTCCGCGAGGCCGTGCAGGCCGTGCTCCCCGACCTCGAGGTCCGCTCCGGCGGCTCGACGTCGGTCGACATCACCCGCAAGGGCATCGACAAGGCGTACGGGATGAACAAGCTCACCGAGCTGACGGGCATCCCTCTCGACGACATGATCTTCGTCGGCGACCGCCTCGACCCGGACGGCAACGACTACCCCGTCAAGGCGATGGGCGTCGAGTGCTTCGCCGTCGAGGGCTGGCACGACACCGCCGCGTACCTCCGCTCCTACGGCCTGTAGCCGCTCCGCGCGAGACGTTCCGGGATCCCCTGCTGCGGCGGGGGATTCCGTGCATCCGGGGGTCGTCGCAGGCCTCGGGCGCTGGACGTCGTGGGCGGTGCGCGTCCAGCTGCCGTCAGGCGTCGGCGCCCCCTCGCGGGTCCTGTGCACCCGCGCGTCCAGGCGCTGCGCAGGCGGGCACCGTCAGGCGTCCGGTGCTCCGTCGGGGCCTCGGGCGCAGCGCGTCCGGGCTCGGCCGGTTCGGGGGTCTGCGCGTCCGGGCCCTGCGCGTCCCGGCCGCTGTCAGACGTCCTCGTTCAGCGATCCGGACGCCGTGCCGTCGAGGGCGAGGCGGAGCCGTTTCGGCAGGTTCGCGACCACGATCGCGTGCGACTCCTCGATGAGCTCGAGCACCAGCTCGGGCTCGACGGTCCCGCCGGCGTCGACCGTCACCCAGTGCTTCTTGTTCAGGTGGTAGCCGGGCTCGATCCCGTCGACCCCCGCGACCAGGTGCACCACGTTCTCGGGCAGCGCCTTCACGCTCACGACCGGCCGCCCGAACCGCTCCGACTCGAGCGCGAACACCTTCCCCGCGACCTTCCACACCCGGATCCCCTCCCCGAACGGGAACCCCGCCTCCGCTCCCGGAAGCCCCTCGAGAAGCCGCTCCACCGCCCCGCCGTCCATCCCCCCATCCTGCCGCAGCCCTCTCGCGCCGCCTAGATCACCCGCCACCCGAGGCCGGCCTCGCGCCGAACGCACGTCCCACGTCCAGGGCCCGAAGCGGCTCGCGCCGAAGGCGCGGCCCGACCCTCCAGCACCCGCACCACGCTCGCTCCGAAGGCACGGCCAACTCCTCCACCCCGAGCAGGCTCGTGCCGCAGGCACGGCCGCCCGCACTCCCCCCGAGCAGGCTCGTGCCGCAGGCACGGCCTCACGCACTCCCCCCGACCAGGCTCGTGCCGCAGGCACGGCCCCCCGCTCAAGCCCCCCGCGGCCGCTCGTGCCGCAGGCACGGCGCCCACCCCACCAGCACAGGGCTAGGCGGCGTCCGGGTGCGGTTCTGGCAAGGCGGAGGAGGAAGCCGTAGCGGCGCTACGGCGCCCGACGACAACGCCGCCAGAACCGCACCCGGGCGGCGCCTAGTCGTTGCCGAGGATGATGATGGCGGCGGTAGGGGGTAACGCGTCCTCGTGGTACCGCTCGATCTCCTCGATGGCGATCGGGTCGGCCTGCTGGAGGAACTGGGTGAGGCGGGTGACCTCCTCGGTCTCGCCGATGGAGTCGGCGGCGCGGCGGAGGGCGTAGAGGGAGAGCAGGAATCCGCGGTTGGGTCCGTGGCGCCAGGGGATGGGGCCCTGGCCGCGCCAGCCGGCTCCGCGGAGGAGGTCGAGGCCGCGGTGGTAGCCGACGCGGGCGTAGGCGTAGGAGGGGAGGGCGGCGTCGATGCCCCAGACGCTGTCGGCGAGCAGTGCCCAGGCCAGCGGGGAGCGCGGGTGGGCGGCGGCGAGGGCGGCGAATTCGACGGCTCCCGGGTTCGCGTGCTTCGCGAGGGCCGCGGTGACCGCGGGCTCGTCGGGGAGGAGGGTCGGTTCGGGGCCCAGCAGGTTCTCGCCACTCATGCCTCCCAGGCTATCCCGCTCGCGGCTGTGCGGGTCCGGGGTCCGGCCGTCCGGCGCACGACGGTCGTCCCTCCACAGGGGCGTCAGCGGAGGGAGCCGGGCGGTTCGCCGGTCGTCGCCGTCGTGCGCGGGGGTGCCGCCGATAGCATCGACCCATGGCGACGAACCGCAGTGAAGTCGAGGCCTGGCTCACGGACATGGACGGCGTGCTGGTGCACGAGAACAAGGCGCTCCCCGGCGCGCCCGAGCTGATCCAGGAGTGGACCGATTCGGGCACGCCGTTCCTGGTGCTGACGAACAACTCGATCTTCACGCCACGGGATCTGGCGGCGCGGCTGCGCGGGTCGGGGCTGCACGTGCCGGAGGAGCGGATCTGGACGAGCGCTCTGGCGACGGCGGACTTCTGCGCGTCGCAGAAGCCGGGCGGGAGCGCGTTCGTGATCGGCGAGGCGGGGATCACCACCGCGCTGCACGAGGCGGGCTTCATCATGACGGAGACGGCGCCGGACTACGTGGTCGTGGGCGAGACCCGCAACTACAGCTTCGAGGCGATCACGAAGGCGATCCGCCTGATCGTCGCGGGTGCGCGCTTCATCGTCACCAATCCCGATGCGACGGGGCCGAGCGCCGAGGGCGTGCTCCCGGCGACGGGGGCTATCGCGGCGCTCATCACGAAGGCGACGGGCAAGGATCCGTACGTCGTCGGCAAGCCGAACCCGATGATGTTCCGCTCGGCGATGAACAAGATCGGCGCGCACAGCGAGAACACCGGGATGATCGGCGACCGGATGGACACCGACATCGTCGCGGGCATCGAGGCGGGCCTGCACACCGTGCTGGTGCTGACGGGGATCAGCGACGAGGCCGAGATCGAGCGCTATCCGTTCCGCCCGGACGAGGTGCTGAGCGGGGTGCACGAGCTCCTGTCGTCGGAGCCGCTGGAGTCGGAGTTCCCGCCGGATTCGGCGGTCTGAGTCCCGGCGGCCCGGCAGTGGGCCGGGCGCCGGTTCCTGACACGGCACCGCGGCTCGCGGGGGTCAGAAGCGGACGTGCTGCAGCACCCAGGCGTGCATGGCGACGGCTGCCGCCGCCGAGGCGTTGATCGACCGGGTCGAGCCGAACTGCGTGATCTCGAGCACGGCCTCCGAGGCGGCGATCGCCTCCTCCGAGAGGCCGGGTCCCTCCTGCCCGAACAGCAGGAGGCAGCGCTCGGGGAGCCGGTAGGTCTCGAGCGGCACGCTGCCGGGGACGTTGTCGACGGCGAGGAGGGGCACGTCCGCCTCCGCGGCCCACTGCACGAGGTCGGCCACCGTCTCGTGGTGCTGGACGTGCTGGTAGCGGTCGGTGACCATCGCGCCGCGCTTGTTCCACCGCCGCCGGCCGACGATGTGGACGCCCTCCGCGCCGAACGCGTTCGCGCTGCGGACGATCGAGCCGATGTTCATGTCGTGCTGCCAGTTCTCGATCGCGACGTGGAACGGGTGCCGCGTGCGGTCGAGCTCCGCGACGATCGCGTCCATCCGCCAGTAGCGGAAGCGGTCGACCACGTTGCGCGCGTCGCCACGCTCCAGCAGCTCCGGGTCGAGGCGGTCGTCCTCGGGCCGCTCGCCCTGCCAGGGGCCGACGCCGTTCGTGGTGAGCTCCACGGAGGCGGTGGGTCCGGTCGCGGGGGTCGCCTCGTTCTCCTGCACGACGAGCGATCCTACTGGGCGCTCCGCGGCTCGGCCGGGTGCACCGGGCCGGTGCCCGGCGGCGTCCTCCGAGGCCCGAGCGACGGCGCGCGTCAGGCCGCGGGGGTGCCGGCGAGGGAGCCGGTCAGCTCGCCGCCGCCCGCCCGGTCGACGAAGCAGTAGTAGCTGCGCTCGCCCGCGTCCCACTGCTCCTGGGTGACGGGGAACGCACCGGCGACCTGCACGTCGCCGTAGGTCTCGGCCGCGGCGACGTCCACGACGCCCTGCGCCTGGCAGAGCGAGGAGACGGTGACGGCCAGGGCGTCCTGGCCGGGGAACACCGCGTCTGTCAGCTCCGCGGTGGCGACGAGCTGGGCGGAGTGAGCTCCCGCGCAGTCCACGACGGTGAACTCCTCCGCCCAGACGGAGTCGAAGGGCTCGACGCACTCGCCGCCGAGGAGCGCGCTCCAGGCCCAGGTGCCGACGGGCAGCGGTCCGACGGTAGGGAGGGTCGCGGTCGGAGTGGGCGAGGGGGTCGGCTCCGCCGTGGGCGTCTCGCTGACGACCGGGGCGGCCTGCGGCTCGGCCCGGCCGCCGGCGCTCCCGACGGCGATGCCGATCGCGAAGAGCCCGGCGAGGAGGATCACCGCACCCGCAGCGATCAGGCCGATCAGGAGCCGGCGTCGGCTGAGCGTGCGCCATGCGGGCGCTCCGGCGGGCGCCGAGTCGCGCTCGCGGCTCTCGGGTCGGGACCGGGCGGAGCGGCGCTTCCGCGGCGGAGCGGCGTTGACGTGGGCGGCCGCGGGAGCGGTGCGGAAGGGCGCGGGCTCGGCGCGGTCGGCGGGCTCGGCGGCCGGCTCGAGGTTCCACGAGTAGGCGCCGGCGGTCTCGCGCCACAGCTCCTCGTCGCCGCCGTCCTCGTCGGGCTCGTCCTGCGGAGCGACGACCTGCTCCCACACGGGCGGCTGGTCCCAGTCCCCTCGCGGGTCGGGCCACTCGTAGACGGCGGGCGGAGTCGGCTCGCGCGGAGTCGGCGGGGTCGCGCCGACCGGGCGTCCGTCGGCGGGGTAGGGGACGCCGGAGCGGCCCGCCGGGTCGACGTCGGTCGAGGACCCGGCATCGGGCTCGTCGTCCGGCCGGTGGGCGCTGCGGAGTCCGGCGGGGGCGGTCGGCAGGTCGGCTGGAGGGTCGGTGTGCGGCAGGACCGGGCGCACGGAGTCCGCCCCGCGGCGGTGCACCTCGGTGCGGCCGGCATCGGTGGAGGCGTCGGAGCCGGAGCCGTCGGCGTTGTCGTCGCGGAGGGGGGCGAAGAACGCGTCGAAGGCGTCCTCGTCGGACACGTCCGCGTCGGAGGCACTCGTGTCGCGGGCAGTCGTCCCACCGGCACCCGCCTCGCGGACACCCGTCTCGCGGGCACCCGTCTCGCGGGCACTCGCCTCGCGGGCACCAGCCTCGTGCACTCCCATGGCGCGGGCTCCCGTGTCGGAGACTCCCGCGTCGTCGCCCGGAGAGCTCCGTCCCTCGGCGGAGACGCCGTCGCGGTCGGAGGAGCGCTCCGGCTCCACGACCGTTCCGCGGTCGGCGTCGGCGTCCTGCTCCTCCACCCGAGCGGAGTCGTCCGCGGGTTTCGGGAGGTCGCCGTCGGCCTCCTCGGCGGCGGGCGTCGCGCTCAGCACGGGCTCCCCCGGCCACAGGCCGACCGGAGCGGCAGGGGCACGGCGCGGCGCAGTGTCGGAGTCGCGGTCGCTCGAAGACGGTCCGGCCGCGTCGGCGGAGGAGGCCGACTCGCTCGCAACGCTCCGCTCCTCCGCTGACGCGTGGGCCTCGTCGGCTGCGGGCTCAGCAGGACCGGACGTCCGCTCCGCGCGCGACTCCTCCACGGGAGGGACGGGGCGGGGCGAGTCGAAGATGCTCTTCAGGCGGCCGCCGCTGAGCTGCTGGAGCAGCCACTCGCTGCTGCCGACGGGACGCTCCGGCTCGGGTCGCTCCGACTCGGCACGCTCCGGCTCGGAGGTCTCCGATCCGGCAAGCTCGGGCTCGCGGCCCTCCGGCTCCGGGTGCTCGCCGCCTCCCGGGCCCCCGCCGCGTCCCCCCTCGTCGACCATCAGCTCAGGCCGAGGTCGGCCAGACCGATCGCGGCGAAGTACGGGTAGCCGGCGTCCTCGATGATCTCGCGGGCACCGGTCGCGCGGTCGACGACGACGGCGACTCCTGCGATCTCGGCGCCGACCTCGAGCAGGGCCTCGATCGCCTTCAACGGCGAGCCGCCGGTGGTGGACGTGTCCTCGACGACGACGACGCGCTTGCCCTCGAGGTCGGGGCCCTCGACCTGCCGGCCGCGGCCGTGGTCCTTGGGCTCCTTGCGCACGACGAACGCGTCGTAGGCGAGACCGCGGACGGCGCCCTGGTGGAGGATCGCGGCGGCGATCGGGTCGGCGCCCATGGTGAGGCCGCCGACGGCGTCGACGCGCTCGATCGGCGCGATGAGGTCGAGCATGACCTGCCCGATCAGCGGCGCGACGCGGTGGTCGAGGCTCACGCGGCGCAGGTCGACGTAGTACGACGCCTTCTTGCCGCTCGTGAGGGTGAAGTCCCCGTGGAAGACGGCGTCGGAGCCGATGTACTCGATGAGCTGCTGGCGTGCGTCGGTCACGCGCCTACTCTACGGGGCGACCCCTCCCCCGCTCGGGAGCGCGCCCGCTGCGGCGTGCTCGCCCGCCTCGTCGCCTCCTCCGCGGAACTGTGTCATGTAGAGCTCGTAGTAGGCACCGCGCTGCTTCAGGAGCGCCTCGTGCGCGCCCTGCTCGACGATCCGGCCCGACTCCATCACCAGGATGGTGTCGGCGTCGCGGATCGTGGAGAGCCGGTGCGCGATGACGAACGAGGTCCGGTCGGTGCGGAGCGCGTTCATCGCATGCTGCACGAGCAGCTCCGTGCGGGTGTCGACCGAGGAGGTGGCCTCGTCGAGGATCAGCAGCGACGGGTTCGCGAGGAACGCGCGCGCGATCGTGATCAGCTGCCGCTCGCCGGCCGAGACGCTGCCGCCGTCGGCGTCCAGCACCGTGTCGTAGCCGTCGGGCAGCTGGCGCACGAAGCGGTCGACCATGGTGGCCTTCGCCGCGTCGACGATCTCCTCGTCGGTCGCGTCCAGGCGCCCGTAGCGGATGTTCTCGCGGATGGTGCCCTGGAAGAGCCACGCGTCCTGCAGCACCATGCCCACGCGCGAGCGCAGGTCGCCGCGCGCGAGGCTCGTGATGTCGACGCCGTCGAGCAGGATGCGCCCTCCGGTGAGCTCGTAGAAGCGCATGACCAGGTTGACCAGCGTGGTCTTCCCCGCCCCGGTCGGACCGACGATGGCGACCGTCTGCCCGGGCTGCGCCGAGAAGGTCAGGTCCTCGATCAGCGGCTGCTCCGGGTCGTACGAGAACGAGACGCCCTCGAACTCCACGTGGCCGTCGGTGCGCTGCGGGAGCGACGCGGTCGCCGTCTCCGGCTCCTGCTCCTCGGCGTCGAGCAGCTCGAACGTGCGCTCGGCCGAGGCGACGCCGGACTGCAGCATGTTCGCCATGCTCGCCAGCTGGGTCACCGGCTGCGTGAACTCGCGCGAGTACTGGATGAACGCGGTCGCGTCGCCGAGCGTCAGCTGACCTGAGGCGACTCGCAAGCCGCCGACCACGGCGATGAGCACGTAGGAGAGGTAGGAGACGAAGGTCATCGCGGGCATGATCATGCCCGAGACGAACTGGGCGCCGAACGAGGCGGTGTAGAGGCTGTCGTTGCGGCGGTCGAACTCCTCGAGCATCTCGCGGTCGCGGCCGAAGGCGCGGACGATCTCGAGCCCGGAGAAGGTCTCCTCGATGTGGCCGTTGAGCGCGCCCGTGTTCTTCCACTGGGCGGCGAAGAGCTTCTGGGAGCGGGCGCCGATCACGCCCGCGATCACGCCCGAGAGCGGGATCGAGATCAGCGCGATCAGCGCGAGCTGCCACGAGACGATGAACATCATCGCGGCGATGCCGATGATGGTGAGCACCGACTGCACCAGCTGCGAGAAGGCCTGCTGCAGCGCGGTCTGGATGTTGTCGACGTCGTTCGTGACGCGCGACATCACGTCGCCGCGCTGCCGGGTGTCGAAGAAGCGCAGCGGGAGGCGGTTGAGCTTGGCCTCGATGTCCTGACGGAGGCCGAAGACCACCCGCATCACGAGGCCGTTGAGGATGTAGCCCTGCGCCCACATGAGCACCGACGCGACGACGTACATCAGCAGCACGATGATGATCAGGCGGCCGAGGACCACGAAGTCGATGCCCGCGCCGGGCACGATGTCGGTCTTGGCCAGCATGTCGGCGAAGGTGCCGTTGCCCGAGGCGCGCTGCTGCTCGATGATCTGCTCGAGCGGGACGCCGGCGGGGAGCTGGGAGCCGATCACGCCGTTGAAGATCGTGTCCATCGCCTGCCCGAGGATCTTGGGCGCGATGACGGTGAGGACGACCGACAGCGAGACCAGGGCGACCACGAGGACCATCCGGGCGCGCTCGGGGCCGAGCAGCGAGAAGAGGCGCTTGGCCGAGGGCCAGAAGTTCTGCGCCTTGCGGGCGGGCGGCCCGTCCCCGAACATGCCGCCGTCGCCCTCGCCGGGCTCGAACTCGGGCTCGGGGGACGTCGTCTCCTCGGGGGCGGTGGTGTCGCGTGTGCGCGCCATCTCAGGACACTCCTTCGACGCTCAGCTGGGATTCGACGATCTCGCGGTAGGTCGCGTTCGTCTCGAGGAGCTCGTCGTGCGTGCCGCGGCCGACGACGCGGCCCGCGTCGAGCACGACGATCTGGTCGGCGTGGCGGATGGTCGACACCCGCTGGGCCACGATGATCACGGTCGCGTCGGTGGTGGCGTCGGCCAGCGACTCCCGCAGCCGCGCATCGGTCGCGACGTCGAGCGCCGAGAACGAGTCGTCGAACAGGTAGACCCGCGGCTTCGCGACGAGGGCCCGCGCGATGCAGAGCCGCTGGCGCTGCCCGCCGGAGACGTTGGTGCCGCCCTGCGAGACCGGCTCGTCGAGCCCGTGCTCCTTGCTCCGCACGAAGTCCTCGCCCTGGGCGATGCGCAGCGCCTCCCACAGCTCGGCGTCCGTCGCGTCGGGGCGGCCGAAGCGCAGGTTCGAGGCGATCGTCCCCGAGAAGAGGTAGGGGCGCTGGGGCACGAGCCCGATCACCTCGGCGAGCTGCGCCCGGTCGAGGGAGGAGACGGGCACGCCGTCGATCGTGACGGTGCCCTCCTGTGGGTCGAACAGGCGCGGCACGAGGCCGAGCAGGGTGGTCTTGCCGGCGCCGGTGGAGCCGACGACGGCCGTGGTGCGGCCCGGCTCCGCGACGATGTCGATGCCCGAGAGCACGGGGCGCTCGGCCCCCGGGTAGCCGAAGACGACCCCGGAGAACTCGACGCGGCCGCGCGCGGGCGGCGGGACTCCGCCCTGGGGCGTGGTGAGGCTGGTGCGGGCGTCGAGCACCTGCTGGATCCGCTCGGCGCAGACGACCGCGCGCGGGATCATCATCACCATGAAGACGCCCATCATCACGGCGGTGAGGATCTGGAGGAGGTACTGCAGGAACGCGGTGAGCGAGCCCACCTGCATCTGACCGGCGTCGACCCGCTGCCCGCCGAACCACAGCACGGCCGCGGTGGCCAGGTGCAGGATCATCATGATCGCGGGGAACATCAGCACGAAGATGTTGCCGACCTTGATCGACACCTCGGTGATCGCCGCGTTGGCCTTGCGGTACCGCTCGGACTCGAACGGCTCGCGCACGAAGGCGCGCACCACGCGGATGCCCGTGATCTGCTCGCGCAGCACGCTGTTGATCCCGTCGATCCGGTCCTGCATGAGGCGGAACAGCGGCAGCAGCAGGAACACCAGGAAGCCGACCACGACGAACAGCAGCGGCACCGACACCCAGACCAGCCAGGAGAGGCCGGCGTCCTCGCGCAGGGCGAAGACGATGCCGCCGACGCACATGATCGGCGCGGAGACCATGAAGTTGAGGGTCATCAGCACGAGCATCTGCACCTGCTGCACGTCGTTCGTGCCGCGGGTGATCAGGGTGGCCGTGCCGAAGCCGCCGACCTCGAGCCCGCTGAGCGAGTCGACGCGGCGGTAGACGTCGCGGCGCAGGTCGCGGCCGACGGACATGGCGGTGCGGGCGCCGAAGTAGACGGCTCCGATCGCCGCGGCGACCTGCACGACGCAGACCCCGAGCATGGTCATGCCGGTGCCCCAGATGAAGTCGGTGTCGCCGCGGCCGATGCCCTGGTCGATGATCTCGGCGTTGAGGCTCGGCAGGTAGAGCGTGGCGAGCGTCGCGACGAGCTGCAGCACGACGACGGCGGCCACCCAGCGCGCGTAGGGCTTCGCGTAGGCGGAGGCGAGGCGGAGCAGGATCATGGGTCCTCCGGAGGGGCGGAGCAGGAGCGGGAGGGGAGGGGACCGGGCTGGGGAGCGCGGAGCGCCGGGGAGCCCGTCGGGCCCGCACGGCGCGGGCGGCGGCGGCGTCCGGACGGCACGACGAACGGCCGGTCGGGACGGCGCTAGACAACCATCGACCACCGACACCGGTTCCGCAATCCGCCGAGGGGATGACTCCCCGGCCCGCGGCCGCCGGGACGCGCGGAGGACGCGCAGGAGACGTGTCGGCGGCGGCTCCTACACTTCCAGGATGCGCATCGCCACCTGGAACGTGAACTCCATCCGGGCCCGCACCGGCCGCGTCGTCGACTGGCTCGTGCGCGAGGACGTGGACGTCCTCGCCATGCAGGAGCTCAAGTGCAAGCCCGAGCAGTTCCCGCACGAGGCCTTCGCCGACGCCGGCTACCACGTCGAGATGGTCGGGCTCAGCCAGTGGAACGGCGTCGGCATCGCCTCGCGCCTGCCGATGGAGGACGTGCAGATCGGCTTCCCGGGCATGCCCGGTTTCGCGAAGGAGGCGGCGGCCGACGGCTCCTACCCGCTCGAGGCCCGCGCGATCGGCGCCACGGTCGACGGCGTGCGCGTCTGGAGCCTCTACGTCCCGAACGGCCGCGCGGTCGACGACCCGCACTACCTCTACAAGCTCGAGTGGCTCGCGGCCCTCGAGGCGAGCACCCGCGAGTGGCTGGCCGCCGAGCCCGACCTGCCGCTCGCCCTGGTCGGCGACTGGAACGTCGCGCCGCTCGACAGCGACGTGGGCGACCCGAGCCTCGGCCCCGGATCCACGCACGTCTCGATCCCCGAGCGCGCCGCCTTCGCCGCCTTCGAGGACGCGGGCCTGCGCGACGTCGTCCGCCCGCTCGTGCCCGAGGGCTACACCTACTGGGACTACAAGCAGCTCCGCTTCCCGCGCAACGAGGGGCTGCGGATCGACTTCGTGCTCGGCTCCCCCGCGTTCGGCGAGCTCGTCACCGGCGCCTCGATCCACCGCGACGAGCGCAAGGGCGACGCCCCGAGCGACCACGTCCCGGTGGTGGTCGACCTCGACCTGGAGACGACCCTCGACGACGACCGCCCGATGATCTTCTGAGCATGGCCTCGTCGAAGAAGAAGCGCGCGCGGGCCCAGGCCGCCTCGGCCGGCGCCTCCCGCCCCGCCGCCCGACCCGCGACGGCACGCCCTGCGACCGCCCGCCCTGCGACCGCCCGCCCCCGAGCCGCGCACGACGAGTTCCGGTCCGACGCCTACCGCTCGGTGGGCGAGATCATCGCCGCCGGGAAGCCGCGCCGGCGCCGCTGGGACCTCGTGCTCTCGATCCTCGGCTGCCTCGCCCTCGGCCTGCTCACGATCGTGCTCGGCTACCTCGCCGCGATCCTCTCGGTCTTCCCCGCGCAGTGCGAGGGCCAGAACTTCGCCTGCGACTTCGACCGGATCGACTGGGGCGTCTCGATCGCGCTGATCGGGCCGCCCGCGCTGACGCTGATCGCCGTGGCCGTGACGGTCGTGCGCTACCTCGTGGGCCGCCGCGCGTTCCTCGTGCCGGTCATCGGATTCGTGCTCTGCATCGCCACCGCGTTCCTCGCCTCCTCACTCGTGACGAGCTCGATCCCGGGTTCGGCGCTGGTCTAGCACCGACCCGGGGGGCGCGTCAGCGGTCGGAGCGGTCGGCGCTGGTCCAGCACGGACCCGGAGGCGCGTCAACGGTCGGCGTGCTCGGCGCTGGTCCAGCACGACCCGGGGCGCCGACCGCCGGCGAGGTCAGCCGCAGGCGGGCTCGTCGTTCAGCGTCACCGCGGTGGGGTTGATCATCGGGGTCACCCGCACGGTCTGGTCGCCGAAGCCGGAGGCGTCGCCGGCGCTGAACTGCACGTCGAACGTCTCGGACTGGCCGGGCGAGAGCTGCACGGCGACCTTCGAGACGGGACGGCCGAGGTCGTCGAGGCTCTCGGGTCCGTAGCCCGTGCCGTCGGCCCAGGCCGCACTCGACACCGTGGTCCCGGGAGGGCCGTAGACGTAGATGTTGGTGACGAAGTCGCCCAGAGGGTACGCACCGCGCCCGCCGGCCGCGGCGACGTAGCCGGGCAGCGTCCGAGCGACCGCCTTCGAGATCGTGTTGGTCACGGTGACGGAGGTGGTGAAGACCGCGCCGGAGGCGGCGCACCGGCCCGCGCTCGACTGCGTGACCGCCGTGCTCAGGTAGTAGTCCATCTTCGAGCCGCCCGAGGCGTCCTGGAAGAACACTCCGGTGGTCGTGCCGTCGGTCGTCGTCTGCGGCAGGACCCCCGCGATCGGCGTGGGCGCGAGGAGCGCCTGCTCGTCGGCGTCGGAGCTGTAGGCGAGGATGCGGCTCTCGTCGACCGCCTTCACGATCGCCGGGAGCATCTTCGTGGGCTCCATCTCCCCGCCGAGGATCTTCCCCAGGACCGTCGCGCTCGCCTCCGAGAAGAACTCGTCGGTGCGCTCGGCCACGACCGACTCCGGGTAGCGGAAGTAGACCTCGTTGAGCAGGGTCGAGACGGTGTTCTCGCTCGTGAGGACCGTGCCGTCGGTGAGGGTCACCGGCCCGGTCGAGCCGAGGAGGTAGGAGAGGGCGACGGGGTCGATCGCGAGGACGCCGTCGATCCTCTGCTCGGGGAACTTCTGCGCCCAGAACTGGGAGGCGATCGAGGCGGCCGTCGGGAAGTCGGGGCGGCTGGTCGAGACGTTGAAGGTCGTCGCCATGTTCTCGCCGATGGTGTCGAGCGCGCTCTGGTCGACGGTGACGGGAGCCAGACCGCGGAAGTCGCCGCTGCCCAGCTGACGGCCGATCGAGATCGCGCCGCCGTCGACGTCGAGCTGCATCACCGACGACGCGCCGCCGCCCAGAGCCTGCGACTCCGCCAGGTTCTGGAACATCACCAGATAGTGGCGCGGACCGGACGCTCCGAGGGAGTCGGGGAGGATCGCGGTGAGCGGCTCGACCTGGTCCATCGCCGCGGTCGCGGTGGCCAGCTGCGGAGTGAAGGAGTCGAGCGCGGAGGCGACCTGCGGCACCAGCGGGCCGCGGTCGATGCCCTCGACGCGGGTCTGCGCCGCGTCGACGACCTCCTTGGCGACGGTGATCTTCTGCGACAGCTCGGTGATCGCCGCGAGGTCGACCCTGCCGTCGACGGGCTTGAGGATGTCGAGCGAGGTCGTGGAGAGCGGCGTGACGATCCGGCCGGAGACGTCGTCGGCGATCTCGGTCGCGGCGCGGACCGCGGACAGGTTCGGCCCGAGGACGGGCACCACCTCCATCACCCGCCACACCGGGTCCTCGGTCTCGTCGCGCGCCTCGCCGGTGAGGGTCGCGATCCGGCCCGCGGTCTCCTCCGCACCGGAGGTGTCGAACGTCGTCAGCCTGTCCGTCACCTGCGACACCAGCGGGATCGCCTCGGTCAGCTTGTCGCGGACGGTCATCGCCTTGTCGTAGGTGCGCACGCCGAGGAGCACCGCGACGACGGCGCCGATCAGCAGGACCAGGAGGACGATCAGCGTGATCCAGAGGCCGCGACGGCGGCGCGGCCTGCCGCGGGCGGAGCGGTCGGCGGACGTGGTGGTGCTCATTCGAGAGAGCCTAAGCGACGGTCGGCGGAGTGCGACCGGGCCCGCGCCACCGGCCCCGTCCCAGGACGAGGGACACGCGACGTGGATGCGCGGGCCGTCCGGCGCCTCCGCCGGGACCGAGCGGGAGGCGGGGATGCTGCTCCGCTCAGCCCAGCAGGAGGGACACCCCGATGAGCACGGGCACCGCGGCGACCGTGGTCACGAGGGCCGTGTCGCGGGCGACGGCGACGCCCCGGTCGTAGCGCGAGGCGAAGGTGAAGATGTTCTGCGCGGTCGGCAGCGCGGCGGTCACCGTCACCACGAAGAGGTGCTCGGAGTCGAGGTGGAACGCGAAGCGCCCCAGCAGCAGCGCGACCGCCGGCATCACCAGCGACTTGAGCACGGAGGCGACGACCACCTCGACCCGCGCCGGCCCCGCCTCCAGCGGCCGCTGCCCGCGCAGCGACATCCCGAAGGCGATCAGCACCAGCGGGATCGACGCGTTGCCGATGATCGAGAACGGCTGCAGCACGGGCGCGGGAAGCTCCACGCCGGTGAGGGCGACCACGAGGCCGAGGGCGGAGGCGATGATCATCGGGTTCCGCAGCGGCTGCGTGAGGATCGCGCCGACCGAGGTCCGCCCGCTCGTCGAGACGTCGAGCAGCGTCAGGATCGTCGGCGCGAGGACGATCAGCTGCAGGAGGAGCGTCGGGGCCACCCACTGCGGATCGCCCAGCACGTAGATGGCGACCGGCAGTCCGATGTTGTTGGCGTTGACGTAGGAGGAGGCCGCGGTCCCGATCACCGTCTCCGGCAGCGGGCGGGGGAAGAGCAGCCGCGAGGCCAGCACGTAGAGCAGGGCGACGGTCAGCACCGTCAGGAGCGAGACGAGCAGGAACGAGGAGAAGAGGACGGAGACGTCGGCCCGCGACAGCACGGTGAACAGCAGCGCCGGCGTCGTGACGAAGAAGGCGATCCGCGACAGGATCAGCCGGCTCTCGGGCGGGACGATCCGGAACCGCGCGATCAGGTAGCCGACCGCGATGACGACCCCGATGATCGAGAAGCCGGTGAGCACGCCCTCCACGCCGCCGCCTCCCCGCCGCGGCCCGTCCGCTGTCGCGCCTCCACCCTAGGCAGTGGCCGGGGCGTTGCAGCGCCGGCGCGACGCACCTACGGTGTGCGGCATGCCGCATCTCGAGGTCCCCGGCGCGAGCCTCCACTGGGAGGCGGACGGCCACGCCTCCGCGCCCGCCCTGCTGCTCGTGCACGCGGGCATCGCCGACCTGCGGATGTGGGACCCGCTCGTCCCCGACCTCTCCCGCGACCGGCTGGTGGTCCGCTACGACGTCCGCGGCGCGGGCGGAACGAGCACGGAGGACGTGGAGTACGACCCGCGCCGGGACGCCCTGGACGTGCTCGACCACCTCGGCGTCGAGCGCGCGGTGGTCATCGGCTGCTCGCGGGGCGGAACGCTCGCGCTCGACCTGGCGCTCGAGCATCCGGAGCGGGTGACCGGCCTGGTCGTGATCGCGCCGGGCCTGGCGGGCTTCGACTACCCCGCGCTGACGGCGGAGGAGGAGCGGCGCTTCGGGGAGGTCGAGGCGCTGGAGCTCGCGGGCGAGCGGGAGGCGGCGGCGATCGTCGAGGCGGAGCTCTGGGCCGTGGGTCCCGACCGCTCCGCGGACGACGTCGCTCCGGAGTTCCTCGCGCGGGTCCGGGAGCTCGCGCTCACCGGCGTCGGCCACGAGGAGGAGGCCCCCCGCCCGATCGAGCCCTCCGGGCCGGCGGGCGAGCGGCTCGGGGAGATCGCCGTGCCGACCCTCGTCGTGGCGGGCGCGCACGACCTGTCGGAGTCGCTGCCGGTGTGCGAGCACCTCGCCGCCGAGGTGGGCGGTGCCGAGCTGCACGTGCTCGAGGACGCGGCGCACCTGCCCGGCCTCGAGCACCCGGAGGAGTTCCTCGCGGTGCTGCGGCCGTGGCTGGAGCGCCACGGGATCTGATCAGGCCACGGCAGCCAGGTCGAACGCCCAGTCCACGTAGAGCTCCGGCGGCTCGCCCTGCTCGACGAGGTCGATCCGGTCGAAGCCGGCCTCGACGCAGGTCGCGCCGGCGTCCAGGTCGCTCTCCGCCACGAAGGCGTGCACGAAGCGGGGCACGGGGAACGCAGCCGCCTCCTCGAGCAGCATCCGCACGGAGTCCGCGGTGATGCCGCGGGCGTGCGGAGCGATGCTCCACGCCGCCTCGTAGGCGACGACGCCGCGCGAGCAGCCGTACCAATAGCCGATGGAGCCGACGGAGAGTCCGTCCAGCTCGACCACGTAGAAGAACGCGTCACCGTCCGCCCAACCGCGCAGGTAGCGGTCGTGGCGCACGAGGATCTCGCTCTCGCTCTCGAGTCCGCCGCCCGCGTGCGCGAGGGTGTCGCGCAGGACGGACGCGTCCGCCTGCGGCCAGGGGAGCAGGCGGAGGTTCTCGGGGTGGTGGTCGATGCTGGCTGTTCTCTGGTCGCTTCCGGGTTCGGGTCCCGTCACGCGCTCCGATCCTCTCTCTCAGGATGGCTCGCCGATCGAGCGCGCCGCCAGGGTGTTCGGCGCGCCTGTCCGATCGGATGTCTCCGCACTCGGGATGCGGACACGGTGTCGCCCCATCTTCGACCCGATCAGGGGAGGGAAACGGAAGCGGTGAGGAATCTAGCCCCGGACGGGGGGTGGCACCTGCACAACACCTGGGCAACCGCTGATTGCGGGGCCTCCGAGGGGCGGCGGAGACGTGCGCCCACCCCTGCGAGATCGCCGCTTCAGTCCGCCGAGACGCAAGAAAAGCGCGCGCACGAGCCCATACGCTCGGAGTCGGAGCGCGTTCCGCTCCTGCAGCCCCGTATCACCAGCGTGAGGAGGATCACCATGTCGCAAGCCGTGCAGAGCACCGTCGTCGGAGAACCCGAGGTCGTCGAGGACCGCGTGGAGGAGTCCGCCGCCTGGCTCGACCTGAAGGCGGCCGCCGCCGCGCTGCAGCCGCTCCAGTCCCAGGACGGCTCGCTCGCCGAGCCCGAGCGGCTCGAGGAGGCGCGCACCCTCGTCGAGCGGATCGTCGCCGGCGTCCGCACCCTCGCCCCCGCGTTCCCGCACGACGCCGCGTACCTCGACGCGCTGGTCGTCGACCTCGAGCGCTGGAGCGCCGGCGGACTCGGCCTGCCCGACTTCCTCGACTCGCTCACCGCGTTCCAGCCGCAGCTCGAGCGCGTCGACGGCCGCCGCCACCTCGTCGTCTTCCCCATGTACACCCAGAACGGCAGCCGCGACCGCCACGTCGAGGCCGTCCTCGTCGAGGTCGTCTGGCCGCGGTTCGTCGCCGAGCTGGAGGCGGGCGACTACTCCAACGCCCTCTTCGTGCCCGTGCGCTTCGTCGACTTCACCGCCGGCTACGACACCGACAGCGCCGTGCTGTTCCCCGAGACGGTCGCGATGCGCTCCGTCCCGTCCTTCACCTGGGGTGCGATCTTCGCCGACCGCGAGGCGGCCCGGTTCCGCCGCGTCGTCACGGAGGCGGCCCGGATCACCCGTCTCGAGCTCCCGGAGGACGCGCAGCGCCTGCTGGCCGACCAGCGCCTGGCGGAGGAGTCCTTCGTGATGTGGGACCTCATCCACGACCGCACCCACATGCGCGGCGACCTGCCGTTCGACCCGTTCATGATCAAGCAGCGGATGCCCTTCTTCCTCTACTCGCTGGAGGAGCTGCGGTGCGATCTCACCGCCTTCCGCGAGGCCGTCGCCATCGAGCGCCGCCTCGGCGCGCTCGACCGCCGCGAGGACGAGGAGGAGGCGCTGGCCGAGCGCTCGCGCTTCGTGCAGTACGCGATCCTGTTCGACCGGCTCTTCCGCTTCCCGCTCACCGGGTCGCGGGTGCGCAACTACGACGGCCTCGGCGGCCAGCTGCTCTTCGCCTGGCTGCACCAGCACGGCGTCCTGCACTGGACCGACACCCGGCTGGCGTTCGAGTGGGACGGCGTCGCCGACGTGGTCGTCGCCCTCTCGGACGCGATCGACGAGCTCTACTGGCGCTCGATCGACCGGCCGAAGACGGCGCACTGGCTTTCCGCGCACGAGCTGATCGCGGCCACTCTCACTCCGCACCCCGCCTCCGCCTGGGCCCGCGGGCTCCCGGACGAGGTGCTGCTCGGCGCCCCGCGCGGCCTCACCGACGCGGTGCTGGACGACGAGTTCCCGCTGTCGATGTTCTACGAGGCCCTCGGGAAGAAGATGGGCGACGTCATCGCCTCGACCCGGGGCATCACCGGCCGGGACTGACGTCGCGCCCGGGAGGCGGCGGGGTGCGCTCCTCCGCCTCCCGGGGCCCCGTCCGACCGGCGTCGGTTAGCGTGGGGCGCATGCCCTCAGGTGACGGAGCCGCGGACCCGCTCGACGCGGGCTGGATCCGGCGAGCGCCGAGCCGGGCCGGATACGTGCGCGACGCGGTCACCGCGGGGATCCTGCTGGTGGCGACGGTCGTCTCCGTCGCGCTGTACTCCTCGGCGGGATTCCCGGACGCGGCGCACCCCGTCGTCAGCGCCCACTGGGCCGTCCTGATGACCCTGCCCCTCGCGCTGCGCCGCCGGTTCCCCGCGAGCGTGGCGGCCGGGCTCTCCGTCGTCTACGCGCTCGGGATCGTGCTCCAGGTGCCGGAGTCGCTCTTCGGCCAGATCTGCCTGTTCCTCGCGCTCTACACGGTCGGCGCGTGGGGCCGGAACCGGCGCACGGCGCTCGTCGTCCGGGTGGCGATCGCGGTGGGGATGCTGGGCTGGCTGCTCACCACCCTCGCCACGGGCGAGTACTTCGGCAGCTCCGTGCCGGTCGACGACTCCCCCGGCCTGCTCTCGCCCTACGCGGCGGAGTCGGCCCTCGCGGTCGTCTCGAACCTGCTCTACTTCGGCAGCGCCTACGTCTTCGGCGAGGCGTCGTGGCAGTCGGCCCGCCGGCTGGAGGCGCTCGAGACGCGCACGGCCGAGCTCGACGACGAGCGGGAGCGCTCCTCGCGGCAGGCCGTGTCCTCCGAGCGGCTGCGGATCGCGCGCGAGCTGCACGACGTGGTCGCGCACCACGTCAGCGTGATGGGCGTGCAGGCGGGAGCGGCGCGGCGGGTGCTGGCGCGGGATCCGGAGCGGGCGGCGGCCTCGCTCAGCGCCATCGAGGGCGACGCGCGCTCGGCGATCGAGGAGCTGCACCGCATCCTGGTCGCGCTGCGCGCCGAGGACGCGGTCCCGAATCCGCTCACCGACGCCGCGTCCACCCGCGGCGTGGCCCAGCTCGAGGAGCTGGTCGCGGCGTCCAGCGGGTCGGGCCTGCCCACCGTCTTCCTCACCCTCGGCACGCCCCGCGAGATCCCCGCGACGGTGGGGCTCAGCCTCTACCGCATCGCGCAGGAGTCGCTCACGAACGTCCGCAAGCACGCGGGGCGCGGCGCGCACGCCGAGGTGCGCCTCCGCTACGCCCCCGACGCGGTCGAGCTCGAGATCGCCGACGACGGCGGGTCCGGCCCGCACCCGAGCGCTCCCGCCTCCTGCGGACTGGGGCACACCGGCATGAGCGAGCGCGCGGCCGCGGTCGGCGGCTGGATCGAGATGGGGCCGAGGGGCGGAGGGTACCTCGTGCACGCCCGGGTGCCGCTGTCCCCCGTCCGGGCGAGCGTGCCGGACGCCGACGACCCGGTACCGTCGTCGGAGACGTCGCGGGGGCGTCAGGAGCGAGCGAGCGGGGGCCGCCCATGACCGAGCACGTGCGCGTGCTGCTCGTCGACGACCAGGAGCTCGTCCGCGTGGGCTTCCGCATCATCCTCGAGTCGGAGCCGGGGATCGAGGTGGTCGGCGAGGCCCGCACCGGGCTCGAGGCCCTGCAACGCGCCTCCGAGCTGCGCCCCGACGTGATCTGCATGGACGTGCAGATGCCCGGCCTCGACGGCCTGGCCGCGACCCGCGAGATCGTGGCCGACCCGCGCCTGTGCTCGCGGGTGCTCATCCTCACCACCTTCGACCGCGACGACTACCTCTTCGAGGCGCTCTCGGCCGGCGCCAGCGGGTTCCTGCTCAAGAACGCGTCGCCGGAGGAGCTGGTCGAGGCCGTGCAGGTGGTCGCCCGCGGCGACGCGATGCTCGCCCCCGACGTCACCCGGCGCGTGATCGAGCGGTTCGCGTCCGTGCCCGAGCGCACGCCGGCCGCCGCCGACCACTCCGGAGTGGCCGACCTGACGGACCGCGAGCGCGAGGTGCTCGTGCACCTGGCGCGGGGCTGGTCGAACGCCGAGATCGCGGCCGAGCTGTTCGTGGGCGAGGCGACCGTGAAGACGCACGTCTCGAAGATCCTCATGAAGCTCGGCGTGCGCGACCGGCTCCAGGCGGTCGTGTTCGCCTACGAGCACGGGATCGCGGTGCCGGGGCGCCCCTGAGCGGTGGGCACCGTGGTGGACGGGTCGGAGGTGCTCGACGCCGGGGCGGTCAGCGCCGGGGCTGGCTCGAGGCCGGGCGCGGCGGGGTGCGGCGGACGAACTCCATCCGGATCTCCGGCACGATCTTCCGGTCGAGCACGACCGTCATGTAGCGGCCGTCGACGCGGGCGCCGATCGCGACCACGTCCGGATCGGTGTCCACGCGGTAGCCGCGCAGCGCCTCCCCGTCCACGATCACCGGAACGCCCCGCACGACGTCCTCGTCGCGGAGGGCGGCGGCGACCACCGGCATCCCGCCGCGGCGGCTGCGCACGCGGCCCGGGAAGGTGTTGCGGAGCACGTCGCCCATGTGAGCCGCGAGGCGGGACTCCAGGGGACGGCTGCGCTCGGCGGGGATCGGCACGGAGGTGCGGACCGCCTCCCAGAGCACCGGGTACCGCATCCGCGTCACCTGGTCGACCATCCACGGCGGCAGGTGGTCGTTCTCGGCGCGCTCGATCGCGCGCTTCTGCTCGGGGGTCAGCGGGACGTGGTTGACGGGGTCGGCGCGGTTGCGCGGGTTCTTGTAGAACGAGTACGAGAGCGAGATCTCGACGAAGCGTCCGAGCGCCATCGTCTGCGCTGCGGCGAACTCCTCCAGCCTCGGCTGGGGCGCGAACGCGAGGACGGGATCGCCGAAGCGAGCCGCGATCTCGTCCACCCCGGGAGGGGCGGGCATGTCGCGGACAGCTCCCGTCGTGTCCATGCGCATACGTCAAGAGTGGCCTGCCTCCCAGCCGATACCAACTTCTTGACGGAGATCGGCTTTCGGGTCGTCGTCCGTTCACCTGCCCGAAACATGCGGGAGGCAGGAGGGGTGTCTCGGAGGGCGCCTCCGGGGCTCCTCCGGGCGGCGGGCTGCGAAGATGGAGGGATGAGCGCTCTGCACGATCCCGACGTCCGCGGCTTCGCCTCCGACAACTACTCCGGAGTGCACGACGAGGTCCTCGCCGCGATCGCCGCGGCCAACGGAGCGCACCAGATCGCCTACGGCGAGGACGTCTACACCGAGCGCCTGCAGGAGGCGTTCCGCCGCGAGTTCGGCGAGCAGGCCCAGGCCTTCCCCGTCTTCAACGGCACGGGCGCCAACGTCACCGGCCTGCAGTCGATGCTGCCCCGGTGGGGCGCCGTCGTCTCGGCGGGCACCGCGCACATCACCTCCGACGAGGGCGGAGCGCCCGAGAAGGTCGGCGGGATCAAGATCCTCACGGTCCCCACGCCCGACGGCAAGCTGACCCCGGCGCTGGTCGACCAGGAGGCGTGGGGCTTCGGCGACGAGCACCGCGCCCAGCCGCTCGTGGTTTCGATCACCCAGTCCTCCGAGCTCGGCACCGTCTACACCCCCGAGGAGGTGCGCGCGCTCGCCGACCACGCGCACGGCCTCGGCATGCGGCTGCACATGGACGGGGCGCGCATCGCGAACGCCGCGGCCGCCCTCGGCCTGCCCCTGCGCTCCTTCACGACCGACGCGGGCGTCGACGTGCTCTCGTTCGGCGGCACCAAGAACGGCATCCTGCTCGGCGAGGCGATCGTCGTGCTCGACCCGGCGGCCTCGACCGGGCTGACCTTCCTCCGCAAGACCAACATGCAGCTGTCCTCCAAGATGCGCTTCATCTCGGCGCAGCTGCTCGCCCTGCTCGGCGACGGCGGCGAGGAGGAGCCCCTGTGGCTCCGCTCGGCCCGGCACGCGAACGCCATGGCGGCGCGCCTGCGCTCGGGGCTCGAGGAGGCGATCGCCGCCGGACGGATCACCGGGCTCGAGTTCACGCAGCAGACCCAGGCCAACGCGGTGTTCGCGACGCTGCCGCCCGGAGTCGCGGACCGGCTCCGCACCGCCTACCGCTTCTACGACTGGAACCCGGCGACCGGCGAGGTCCGCTGGGTCTGCTCCTTCGACACGACGGAGGACGACATCGACGCGTTCACGGCCGCGATCGAGCGCGAGCTGGCCGCGTGAGGGCCCGCCTCCCGCGCCTGGCGACGGTCGGCGCCGCGCTCGCCGTTCTCGTCGCGCTGACGGGTTGCACGTCGGCCGAGCGCTCGGACGTCGCGGCCACCCCGTCGGCGTCGGAGACCGCCGCTCCGACTCCCTCCGCGACTCCGACGCCCTCGCCCACGGCCACGGCCTCGACCCGCCTGGGCTGCGACTCCCTCCTCCCCGCCACGCGGGCGGCCTCGGCGCTGGGGGTCTCCCGCAGCGCTCTCGAGGGCAGCCGCGAGGTGACGACGCGCTCCTCGGGCGAGCTGATCCGCGAGGCCGCGGAGGAGAACGGCGGAGTGCTCCGCTGCGCCTGGTACGACGAGGACGCCTCGATCACCGCGGCCGCGGTCGACGACGCCGCCGAGGCGTTCGCCGGCCGTCCGGGCCCGCGCCTCGAGACCGGCGTCGAGGCCTACGGCTCCTGCACCGACGGCAGCTGCGACCTGGATCTGCTCGCCGGCGCCACCTGGGTGACGCTGCAGCTGCGAGGCGCCCCCGCGGCCGTCGACCTCGCCGCGCTGGCGACCGGCACCGCCTCCGCCGCGCTCGGCAGCCTCGACGAGCCGGTCACCGCGACGGCGCCCGTCTGCACCGAGGTCCTGACGGCCGAGCAGCTGTCCGGTGCCGCCGGTCTCGCGCAGGCGACCGCGGGGACGGGGACCGGGACGCCGACCACCGCGTCGGCCGCTGCCGCCGCCCGGGCCGGGTACGCCTCCTGCAGCTGGAGCGACGCCTCCAGCGCCGCCTACTCGGGCGTGACGGTCGACGCGCTCCCGAACGGCGACGACGGCTGGCGGAACCTCTCGCTGACCTCGGGCCTGGCGATCCCGCTCGAGCCGCTCGACGGCTTCGGCGAGAAGGCCCTCACCGGCTGCGCGGCGGGCGTCTGCGAGATCGACGCGCTGGCCGACGACGTGTGGTGGCGCGTGACCGTCACCGGCGACGCGGCGAAGGCCGAGGCCGTCGCCCGCGCCGTGCTCGCGAACGCCTGACCCGGGCGCCCCGCTCCTCCTCCGCGAGCGGGTCAGCGCCAGTACTCGTACCAGGACGACTCGCGGCAGCCGAGGGACGCGTAGAGGCGGCGGGCGCCGGCGTTCTCGGCGAGCACCTGGAGCCAGAAGCGCGCGACGCCCCGGCCGGACGCGTCCTCGAGGAGGGCGCGGATCACGGCGGAGGCGAGCCCGCGGCGCCGGGCGTCCGGGCGGGTCGCCAGGGCGAAGAGGCCGCCCCAGAGCTCGCCGTCCGGCGCCGTGACGAGCGCGAGGCGGCCGGTCGCGGCCGGGCCGTCCCCGTCGACGGCGAGAGCGTAGGAGGAGGGGCAGCCCGCGAGGATGCGCTCGGCGACCGCACGCTCCTCCGCGCCACCGCGACCGTCCACCGACCACCAGAGGGCGAGCCAGTCCTCGTCGGGAGCCGGGGCGAGGCGGACGCGAGGCTGCGGCGCGGGCCTCGGCGGCACTGGCCTCGACGGCGCGGACCCCGACGTCGTGGACAGGGCGGCGAGCGCCTCCTGCACCGAACCCGTCAGCACGAGCGTCCGGTCGATCGGCGCGGCGCCCCGCTCGGCGAGCAGCCCGGTCAGACCGGCGGGGCTCGGCGGCCCGATCTGCACGAGGGGCGCGATCCCGTGCTCGCGGGCGAACGCCTCCGCCGCGTCGAGCGCCGCCTCCTGGTCGACGACGTCGCCGGACGCGAGCACCGAGTTCGCGCGCTTGGTGACTCCTGCGGAGGCGCGCAGCTCCCACGCGCCGAGGGGGCGCCGCACGAGCGCGGGCCAGGCGTCGGCGGCGAGGCGGTCGAGCAGGCGCGGATCCATCGGGCCACGGTAGCGGGAGCGGCGCCGGAGCCCTGTGGACGCCCCCGGAAACGGCTCCGGCCCGCAGGATCCGCCGCGGACGAGCCGAGCGGGATCCTGCGGGCCGGAGGCCGTGGAGGGACGAGCCCTACATGTTGATCATGTGCCCCTTGAGGCCGTGGAAGCCCTCCTGCAGCGCCTCCGACAGCGTCGGGTGGGTGTGCACGTTGCGGGCCAGCTCGGTCGCCGTGAGGTCCCACTTCTGGGCGAGCGTGAGCTCGGGGAGCAGCTCCGAGACATCCGGGCCGATCATGTGGGCGCCGAGGAGCTCGCCGTACTTCTTGCTCGCGATGAGCTTCACGAAGCCGGTGGGCTCGCCGAGGCCGTGGGCCTTGCCGTTCGCCATGAAGGGGAAGGTCGAGACGGTGATCTCGTGTCCCTCGTCCGTCGCCTGCTTCTCGGTGAGGCCGAAGGAGGCGATCTGCGGCTGGCAGAACGTCGCGCGCGGCATCATCCGGTAGTCGCCCAGGGTCTGGGTCTCGGCACCGGCGAGGGTCTCGGCGGCGACGACGCCCTGCGCCTCCGCGACGTGCGCGAGCTGCAGCTTCGCGGTGACGTCGCCGATGGCGTAGATGTGCGGCACGTTGGTGCGCATGTGGTCGTCGATCGCGATCGCGCCGCGCTCGGTGAGCTCGACGCCCGTCTTCTCGAGGCCGAAGCCCTCGGTGCGGGGGACCCAGCCGATCGACATGAGCACCTTGTCGACCTCGAGGGTCGACTGCGTGCCGTCCTTCGCGGTGTAGGTGACCGTGACGTAGCCGTCCTTGTCGACGACCGACTCGACCTTGGTCGAGGTCAGGATCTCGACGCCGAGCTTCTTGTACTGCTTCTGGATCTCCTTGGAGACGTCCGGGTCCTCGTTGGGGAGGGCGCGGTCCATGAACTCGATGATCGTCACGTCGACGCCGTAGTTCTTGAGGACGTACGCGAACTCCATGCCGATCGCGCCCGCGCCCACGATGGCCATCGTGTCGGGGAGCTCGCGGGTCATGATCTGGGTCTCGTAGGTGACGACGTTCTCGGAGAGCTCGACGCCGGGGAGGAGACGGACGCTCGCGCCGGTCGCGATGATCGCGTCGTCGAAGGTCAGCGACTCCGTGCCGCCCTTGCTCAGCTGCACGTCGAGGCCCTGCGGGCCGGTGAAGGAGCCGACGCCGTCGAACTCGGCGATCTTGTTCTTCTTCATCAGGAAGTGGACGCCCTTGGTGCGGCCGTCCGCGACCGAGCGGCTGCGGTCGAACGCCGCGCCGAAGTCGAACGAGACGTCGCCCGAGATGCCGAACTGCTTCGCCTGGGTGTGGAAGAGGTGGGCGAGCTCCGCGTTGCGCAGCAGCGCCTTGGACGGGATGCAGCCGACGTTGAGACAGACACCGCCCCAGTACTGCTTCTCGACGACGGCGACGGACTTGCCGAGCTGGGCGGCGCGGATCGCGGCCACGTATCCGCCGGGGCCTGCCCCCAGGACGACGACGTCGAAGTGCTGGGCCATGGATGATCCTCCAGAGTCGTGGATGGTGGTGCGCGGGGTGACCACGCCGTCTCCCACCGTACCGTTCCGGGGCTCGGAGGCGGCCCGCTCCTCCGTGGGCGAACGCGCGCGCGGGCGCCTGCCGTGCACGCGCGGGAATGCCCGCGGGGCGGGGACGGTTGGGCTCCACGGGCGACGGAGCCCCTCCCCCAGTCCCCCGCACGGAAGAAGCCCCGCGATGTCCGCCACCGCCTCCCGCACCGCCAGCACCAGCGCCCCGATCCTCGACGTCCTCGCGGAGCGCTGGAGCCCCCGCTCCTACGACGCGACCGCGACCGTCTCCGACGAGACCCTCGCGTCCCTCCTCGAGGCCGCGCGCTGGTCCCCGTCCGCCAGCAACTCGCAGCCGTGGCGCTTCATCGTCGCCCGCCGCGGAACCGACGAGTTCGACCGCATCGTCGCGACGCTCGCCGGCTTCAACGGCGCCTGGGCCGGCTCCGCCGCCGTCCTCGTCGTCGCGCTCGCCGAGACCGTCGACTCCGAGGGGAAGCCGCGCCCCTGGGCCGTCTACGACCTCGGCCAGTCGATCGCCCACCTCAGCGTCCAGGCGCACCACGAGGGCCTGCACGTGCACCAGATGGCCGGCTTCGACAAGGACGCCGTCCGCGCCGCGTTCGGCGTCGACGAGCGCTTCGACCCGGTGACGATCGCCGCGGTGGGAGTCGCGGCCGACGCCGACGCGCTGGCGAACGAGACCCTCCGCGAGCGCGAGACCGCGCCGCGCACCCGCCTGCCCCTCGAGGAGCTCGTGCTCGTCCAGGCGTAGCCCTCCGGCGGAAGGCCTCCCCCGTCCGCGGACCGGGGAGGCCTTCCGCGTCCCACCCCCTGTGTTACTCCCCGTGTCGGTCCCCGCTGTGCCGCCGGGAGCCTCTCCGTACGATCGGACGATCCGCCCGCCCGTCCCGCTGCCCGGAGAGACATGCCCGCCACCCCCGCCGCCCGCACGAGCCTGGCCTTCGACGCCGAGCTCGGCCAGTCGGCGTTCCCCGTGCGCTTCGAGGGGGTCGGCCGCACCTTCGCGCCCGGGTCCCCCGTACTGACGGACGTGACGCTCGAGGCCGCCGCGGGCGAGGTCATCGCGATCCTCGGCCCGAGCGGCTGCGGCAAGTCGACGCTGCTGCGCATCGCGGCGGGCCTGGACACCGCCTCCGAGGGGTCCGTCCTCATCGACGGCGCCCCCGTCTCCGGCATCGACCCGCGCTGCGCGGTGGCGTTCCAGGAGCCGCGGCTGCTGCCCTGGCGGAGCATCGCCGACAACGTCGCGCTCGGCCTGCCGCGCGGCACCCCGCGCCCGGCCGCCCGCGCCGCCGTCGACGAGCTGCTCTCGCTGGTCGGCCTCACCGCGCACGCCCGCTCGCGGCCCCGCGAGGTGTCCGGAGGCATGGCCCAGCGCGCCTCCCTCGCCCGCGCCCTCGCCCGGAACCCCGGCGTGCTCCTCCTGGACGAGCCCTTCGGGGCGCTCGATGCGCTGACCCGCCTGCGGATGCAGGACCTGCTGCTCGACGTGCACGCGGCGGCTCCGGCGACGATCCTGCTCGTCACCCACGACGTCGACGAGGCCCTGCAGCTGGCCGACCGCATCGTGCTCCTCGGGCGCGACGAGCCCGGAGGCGTCTCGCGCATCCAGCGGATCGTCACCGTCCCCGGCGCGCGGCCCCGCGACCGCGGCTCGGCGGAGCTCGCCGAGCACCGGGCCGAGCTCCTCGCGGGGCTGGGCATCGAGCGGCACTGACCCCGGGCGGATCGACCCGCGTCCCTCCACCCGGGCGGCACGGTCCGGGCGGCACGACCTCCCTCCCCAGCCGCCTCCTCCTCCCGCTCTCCACCGCACGAGCACCTCCCCGCACGCCCCTCCCCTGCAGCGTCCACACTCGCTGTCACCGCATCCCCGAAGCCGAGGCCCCCATGTCGTTCACCAGCTCCCCGCTCACCCGCCGCACCGCTCTCGCCGGTCTGCTCACCGCCGCCGCCGTCCCGCTCCTCGCGGGCTGCGTGCAGGGCGAGGGCGGAGGAGGAGCGGCGGCCGCGACCGCCGACGCCGCCTCCGGAGGAACCCGGGGCGGCACGCTCACGCTCGACTTCGCGACCTACAACCCGCTGAGCCTGGTCATCAAGGAGAAGGGCTGGCTCGAGGCCGCCCTCGCCGAGCAGCAGGTCACCGTCGCCTGGGTGCAGTCGGCCGGCTCCAACAAGGCCAACGAGGCCCTGCGCGCCGGAGCGATCGACGTCGGCTCCACCGCCGGCTCCGCCGCGCTGCTCGCCCGCTCGAACGGCTCGCCGATCAGGACGATCGACATCTTCTCGCAGCCGGAGTGGTCGGCCCTCGTCGTCCCCGCCGGCTCGGCGATCACGTCGGTCGAGCAGCTCAAGGGCAAGCAGATCGCGGCCACCAAGGGCACCGACCCCTACTTCTTCCTGGTGCAGGCGCTCGAGGCCGCCGGGCTGGGCATCGGCGACGTGACGGTGCAGAACCTGCAGCACGCCGACGGCTGGGCGGCGCTGCAGAACGGCTCCGTCGACGCCTGGGCGGGCCTCGACCCGATCATGGCCGGCGCCGAGGCGGCCGGGGCGACCCTGCTCTACCGCAACGTCGACTTCAACTCCTACGGCCTGCTCAACGCGACCGAGAGCTTCCTCGCCGAGAAGCCGGACCTCGCGCAGACCGTCGTGAACGCGTACGAGCACGCCCGCGCCTGGGCGCTCGAGAACCAGGACGAGACGGCGAGCATCCTCGCCTCCGTCGCCGGCCTCGACGTGGCGGTGGCGACGACGGTCATCACCGAGCGCAGCAACCTCGACGTCGACAACGTCCCCGGCTCCGCGCAGACCGACGTGCTCGCCGTGATCGGCCCGATCTTCGTCGAGAACGGCGACGTCGCCTCGCAGCAGCAGGTCGACGACGCGCTCGACTCGCTGCTCGACGACACCTACGCCTCGGCGGCCGACCCGAGCGCCATCGGCGCCTGAGGGTCCGGCCCTCCGCCCCCGACCCCGTGATCCGAGGAGACCGACGATGACGATCCGCGACGACGACACCGCGACCGACGCCGATGTGCTGCGGCGGAGCGCGCTGTCCGCGCCGATGCCGGGTGAGCCCGGACTCGTGACGGCGGGCCCGTCGGTCGCGGCCTCCCAGCGCCGCCTCCGCGAGGACCGCTCCCACCCGCTCACCACGCGACGGTGGTTCGTGGTCGCGGGAGGCGCGATCCTGCCCGTGCTGCTGCTCGCCGCCTGGCAGATCGCGACGACGACCGGGATGGTCTCAGTGGCGGTCTTCCCCTCGCCCGCGATGGTCTGGGCGGCCGGCGTCGACCTCGCCCAGCGCGGCGACCTCGGCCAGGACGTCGCCATCTCGACGCAGCGCGTGCTCATCGGGTTCGCGCTCGGCTCGGCGCTCGGGCTCGTGGTCGGCGCGCTCTTCGGGCTCTCCCGCGTCTGGGAGGTCGTCCTCGGGCCGACCCTCGGCGCGATCCGGGCGGTCCCGTCGCTGGCCTGGGTCCCGCTGCTGCTGCTCTGGATGGGCATCGGCGAGGAGTCGAAGATCACGCTGATCACGATCGGCGCGTTCTTCCCGGTCTTCACCACGGTGGCCACGGCGCTCGGCCACGTCGACCGGCACCTCGTCGAGGCGGGCCGCGCTTTCGGCCTCTCGGGCGTCCGGCTCTTCACGGCGGTGCAGCTGCCCGCGGTGATCCCCTCCGTGATCTCCGGGCTGCGCCTCGCGCTCGCCCAGTCGTGGCTGTTCCTGGTCGCCTCCGAGCTCATCGCCTCCTCGATGGGCCTCGGCTTCCGCCTCATCGACAGCCAGAACAACGGCCGGATCGACCGGGTGTTCCTGGCGATCGTCCTGCTGGCCGTGCTGGGCAAGCTCACCGATGCCGTCGTCGGCGTGTTCCAGCGCTACGCCGTGAGGAAGTGGGCGTGAGCGCCGGGGAGGGAGCTCCGAGCGTGGGCGGGACGATCGCCAACCTGCTCGACGAGCACCGCCGGTTCCCCCCGCCCGCAGCCTTCGCCGCGCAGGCGAACGCGGGCGCGGAGGAGTACTCGCGCGCCGCCGCCGATCCGGTCGCGTTCTGGGAGGAGGCGGCCCGCCGCCTCGAGTGGGCGGAGCCGTGGCACACCGCCCACAGCTGGGAGCCTGCCGCTCCGCTGCCCGACGGCTCGCTCTCGGTGCCGCGCACGACCTGGTTCGAGGGCGGACGGCTGAACGTGGCCGTCAACTGCGTCGACCGCCACGTGGACGCGGGACGCGGCGGGAAGACCGCCCTCCACTTCGAGGGCGAGCGCGGCGACCGGCGGTCGATCACCTACGCCGAGCTCCAGCGCGAGGTCTCCCGCGCCGCGAACGCGCTGACCGCGCTCGGGATCGGGAAGGGCGACCGCGTCGTCGTCTATCTCCCGGTGATCCCCGAGACCATCGTCATCACGCTCGCGATCGCGCGGATCGGAGCGATCCACTCGCTCGTCTTCGGCGGCTTCTCCGCCGAGGCGGTGCGGTTCCGCGTGGAGGACACCGGCGCGAAGCTCCTGGTCACCACGGACGGGCAGTTCCGGCGCGGAGCGGCGGTGCCGGTGAAGGCGGGCGCCGACCGGGCGGTCGAGGGCGTCGCGTCGATCGAGCACGTCCTCGTCGTCCGCCGCACCGATGAGACCGACGTCCCGTGGACCCCGGGCCGCGACGTCTGGTGGCACGAGCTGGTCGACGCGCAGAGCGACGTCCACGAGGCCGAGGCCTTCGACTCCGAGACGCCGCTGTTCATCATCTACACCTCCGGCACGACCGGGAAGCCCAAGGGGCTGGTGCACACCAGCGGCGGCTACCTCACGCAGGCCTCCTGGACGCACTGGGCGGTGTTCGACGCGAAGCCGGACGACGTGCACTGGTGCACCGCCGACCTCGCCTGGGTCACCGCGCACACCTACGAGATCTACGGACCGCTCTCGAACGGGCTCACCCAGGTCATCTACGAGGGCACCCCGAGCACCCCGCACACCGCCCGGCACTTCGAGATCATCGAGCGGTACGGGGTGACCGTCTACTACACGGCGCCGACGCTGATCCGGACGCTGATGACCTGGTTCCCCGAGGGCGTGCCCGACCGGTACGACCTGTCGAGCCTGCGCCTGCTCGGCACCGTCGGCGAGTCCATCAACCCCGAGGCCTGGGTCTGGTTCCACGAGGCGATCGGCGGCGGGCGCTGCCCGATCGTCGACACCTGGTGGCAGTCCGAGACCGGCGCTGCGGTGATGTGCCCGCTGCCGGGCGTCGCGACCCTCAAGCCGGGCTCGTCGCTCGGAGCACTGCCCGGGCTCGGCGTCCTCGTGGTGGACGAGCACGGCGAGCGGGTGCCGAACGGTTCCGGCGGGTACCTCGTGGTCGACCGGACCGGGCCGGCGCTCGCCCGCACCGTGTGGGGCGACCCGGAGCGGTACCGCGACTCCTACTGGGCCCGCTACGCGTCCCAGGGGTGGTTCTTCTCCGGGGACGGCGCGAAGTACGACGCCGACGGCGACGTCTGGGTGCTCGGCCGCGTCGACGACGTCATCAACGTCTCCGGGCACCGCCTGTCCACGATCGAGATCGAGTCGGCACTCGTCGCCCATCCGGCCGTCGGCGAGGCCGGAGTCGTCGGAGTCGCCGACGCGACGACCGGCCAGGCCATCGCGGCGTTCGTCATCCCCTCCGACGAGGCCGTCGACCGCGCCGAGGAGGACCCGGCCTACTGGACAGCTCTCGGCACGACGCTCTCGGCGCTCCTGCGCGACCACGTGGCGGTCGCGATCGGTCCGATCGCCAAGCCGCGCGACGTGGTGGTGGTGCCGGATCTGCCCAAGACCCGCTCCGGCAAGATCATGCGGCGGCTGCTCGGCGACATCCGCGACGGCCGCCCGCTCGGAGACGTGACGAGCCTCCAGGACGACACCGTCCCGGCGCGCATCGCCCGCATCGTCGCCGAGCGCGGGTAGGCGCCGCGCCGAGCGGACGCGGCGGGCGGCCCCTGTTTCGGGGAGGCGTCGGGAGCCTGCGCGTCCGCGGCGAGGAGGGGCCGCCGGGGAGCATCCGGAGTAGCGTGAAGCCGTGCGCGACGTCCAACAGCAGATCATCTCCGAGCTCCACGTCTCCCCCGCCGTCGATCCGGCCGTCGAGGTCGAACGGCGCAGCGGATTCCTCGCCGACTACCTCCGCAGCACCGGCGCGAAGGGCCTCGTCCTCGGCATCAGCGGCGGCCAGGACTCGAGCCTCGCCGGGCGCCTCTGCCAGCTCGCGGTCGAGCAGGTCCGCGCGAGCGGCGGCAACGCCTCCTTCATCGCGGTCCGCCTGCCGTACAAGGTGCAGGCCGACGAGGAGGACGCCCAGCTCGCCCTCACGTTCATCCGCCCGGACCGCCAGGTCGTCTTCGACATCCACCAGGGCGTCGACGGCGTGGCCGCGGCGTTCGGCGACGCGGTCGACGAGCCGATCAGCGACTTCGTGAAGGGCAACGTGAAGGCGCGGATGCGGATGATCGCGCAGTACGCGATCGCCGGCCAGGCCGGGATGCTCGTCGTCGGGACCGACCACGCGGCCGAGGCGGTCACCGGCTTCTTCACGAAGTACGGCGACGGCGGCGCCGACGTCCTCCCGCTCACCGGTCTCACCAAGCGGCAGGGCCGCTCGCTCCTCGAGCACCTGGACGCACCGGCCCGGCTCTACGAGAAGGCGCCGACGGCGGACCTGCTCGACGACAACCCCGGCCAGACCGACGAGACGAACCTCGGGCTCACCTACGCCGACCTCGACACGTACCTCGAGGGTGGCGAGGTCGACCAGGCCGTCGCCGAGGCCATCGAGGCGCGGTACGCCGCGACCGAGCACAAGCGCCAGGTGCCGCTGTCGATGTTCGACGACTGGTGGCGCTGAGCCGCCGCTGACCGCTTCCAGCGGCCGGCAGCTCAGGACCGCACGGGGCCCCGCTGAGGCGGGGCTCCCGTGCGTCCGGCGCGGAACCGATGCGAGGACCGGACCCGCCGCGGTATCAGGAGTCGGCGCGGGCGTTGTAGACGAGCACCTCGCCGGTGTCGACGGAGGCGCGGTAGGCGCGGAACACGTCGAGGGCCTCGTCGCGGAGCACGCCGTCGACGACCTCGATGCCGCGGGCCTCGAACTGCGCGGCCCAGTCCTCGCGCATCGGCCCCTCGTCGAAGGTGCTGATCTCCTCGAGCTCGGGGCCGGAGCCCGCGACGACCAGGCGGCGCACCCCCGACCACATCGTCGCTCCGTAGCACTGCACGCACGGGCGCCAGTTGACGACCAGGTCGTGCGCGGGGAGGCCCTCGCCGCCGAGGTCCCAGGTGCCGAGCGCGGTCTGCGCGAGACCGAGCGCCGTCACCTCGGCGTGGCCGGACGAGACCCCGCTGCCGAGGACGACGTTCACTCCGACCGAGACGAGACGACCGGAGTCGCGCTCGACGACGATCGCCGCGAACGGGCCGCCGTTCCCCTCGCGGAAGTTGCGGTCGGCGAGCGCGTGCACGAGGGCCATCCGGTCCTCGAGGCTCGGGAGGACCTCGGGGACGTCGCGGAGGGCGTCACCGATCCAGGCGGGCAGGGCGATCTCGTAGCGGGTGGCGAGGCGGTCGATGTCCATGGGTCCTCCGGGAGACGGGGCGGGGCGGGGCGGCGGGTCGGCGGGTCGGCGGGGCGGAGACGGATGCGCGGCAGGCACGGCACGGGCGACGCGCGGATGACGACGGCCGTCGCCCCTCAGCCTCGCAGTCCCGAGCGCCGGAGACGGAATCGGCCCGGCGCGTCGACGCGGAGGTCAGGCGAGGAGGGCCTCGCCGAGCGCCGCGGCCTGCGCCGCCCAGAAGCGCTTCGCCACGCCGGTCCGGCGGAACAGGGCGTCGAAGCCGTGGAAGGCGCCCTCCACGATCTCGAGCCCGCACGGCACTCCGGCCGCGCGCAGGCGCTCGGCGTAGCGGACGTCCTCGTCGTGGAAGAGGTCGAGGCCGCCGACGCCGATCCAGGCCGGCGGCAGGCCCGTGAGGTCGTCGCGGCGGGCGGGGGCGGCGTAGGCCGTGACGCCGGGGCCGCCGGGCTCGCCGGCGAGGTAGGCGGTCCAGCCGAAGCGGTTGCTGCCCGGGGTCCAGACGCGGACGCCGCGCGGCGGAGGACCGGGCCGGGTGACGGTGCGGTCGTCGAGCATCGGGTAGACGAGCAGCTGGAACGCGGGCTGCGCTCCTCCGCGGTCGTGGGCGAGGAGGGTCGCACCCGCGGCGATGCCGCCGCCCGCGCTCGCGCCTCCGACGGCGATGCGCGCCGGGTCGACGCCGCGCTCCTGCGCGTGCTCGACGAGCCAGTCGAACGCGGCCAGCACGTCCTCGACGGCAGCCGGGGCCGGATGCGCGGGCGCGAGGCGGTAGTCGACGGAGACGACCGTGATGCCCAGGGTGCGGGCGAAGTCGATGCAGGGCGCCTCGTCCTGGAGGTGGCTGCCGAGCACCATGCCGCCGCCGTGCACCCAGAGGAGCGCGGGAGCGGTACCGCGGAGGATGCGCGGCCGGTAGCTGCGGGCCCGGACGGGAGCGGCTCCGGCGACGGGGATCTCGACGTCGTCGACCACGATGTCGGGCGGGGCCTCGCCTCCCTCGGCGGCGCGTCGCGTGGCGAGGCGCAGCAGTCGCGGGCCGAGGACGATCGGCGGGAGGAAGCGGCCGAGCGCGAGGTCGGGGTGGAAGAGGGGCGCCGTCGCGGCGGTGCGGGCTGACGCGGTCATGCGCGGGAGGCTACTCCTCGCGGCCGTGCCGGCGCCCCTCCGCGGGACTACGGACGCACGAGGGTCTTGATCGCGCGGCGCTCGTCCATGGCGGCGTACGCCTCGGCGATCTCCTCGAGGGGCAGCTCGAGGTCGAAGACCAGACCGGGCTCGATCGCGCCGCTGAGCACGTCCGGCAGCAGCTCGGCCATGTAGCCGCGGACCGGCGCGACTCCGCCGTTGACGCCCACGTTCGAGCCGAACATCTGACGGACGGGCAGCTCGGGGCCTCCGTTGGGGACGCCGACGTAGCCGACCATGCCGCCGGGGCGGGCGGAGTCGAGGGCCTGCTGCATCGACTCCTTGGTGCCGACGCACTCGAGCACGCAGTCGGCGCCGATCCCGCCGGTCAGCTCGCGGACGCGCGCGACGCCCTCGTCGCCGCGGGTCTCGACGATGTGGGTCGCCCCGAAGCGGCGGGCGAGGTTCTGCCGCGACTCGTGCCGCGACATCGCGATGATCGTGGTCGCGCCGAGGCGCTTGGCCGCCAGGACGGCGCAGAGGCCGACCGCGCCGTCGCCGACGACCGCGACGGTCGAGCCCGCGGTGACGCCGGCCGAGACCGCGGCGTGGTGGCCGGTCCCCATCACGTCGGCGAGGGTGAGCAGGCTGGGGATGAGCGCCGGATCCGGGTCCATGCCCACGCGGAAGAGCGTGCCGTCGGCGAGGGGCACGCGCACCTTCTCGCCCTGGGCGCCGTCCGCGAAGCCCTCCTCGCGGACCTCGGCGCCCCACCAGCCGCCGGTGAGGCACGAGGTGGAGACGCCGTTGGCGCAGTTCGCGCAGGTGCCGTCGCAGACGTAGAACGGGGCGATCACGAAGTCGCCGACCGCGACGTCGTGCACGTCGTCGCCGATCTCCTCGACGACGCCGACGAACTCGTGGCCGATGCGGTGCGCCTCCTTGGTGGGCGTGACGCCGCGGTAGGGCCAGAGGTCCGAGCCGCAGACGCAGGCCGCGGTGACGCGGACGATCGCGTCGCGCCCCGTCGAGAGCTGCGGGTCGGGGACCTCCTCGAGTCGGATGTCGCGCTCGCCGTGGATGAGTGTTGCTCGCATGGGTGCTCCTGGTCGGGAGGGGGATGGGGTCGGCGTCCACGGTACGCCCGCGACCGGCCGCGGGCGCCGGAGAGGCGGGGGCTTGCACGAACGCGCGCCGACGCGGCCCAGGTGGAGAGCCGGGGCGCGGCCGGGGGCGGTCCGGCGCCGGGCGGGAGGCGTCCTGCCGGAACGGAGGGGCCCCGCAGCAGCCCTGCGCCGCGTCACGGCTGCGCCTCCGCCCAGCCGTCGCGCCCGATCACGACGTGCGCGAGGAACCGCAGGCCGCACGCCTCTGCCCCGTCGGCGATCGCCCGCGTCGCCGCACGGTCGGAGGGGAGCACCACGGCCTCGCCCGCGTGGCTGTGCGCCAGGCCGATGCCCGCCGCGCCGCGCGCCAGCACCTCGGCGAGCACGGCGGCGACGGGGATCTCGGCGTGCGCCGGGGCTCCGTCGGCCAGCGTGAGGACGTCGCGGACGGCTCCGGACTCGGCGAGCGCCACCGCCAGCACGGTCTCGACCGGCCGGGCGGCCAGCAGCGGAGCGACGAGCCCGGCCAGGCCGGCGGCGTCGGTCACGCGGGCGGCGCGCGAGGCGCGGTTCATCCTCCGCCGCAGCTCGAAGGAGGCGACCAGACGGCAGGCGGCGACCTCGCCGACTCCGCGGTGCCGCATCAGATCGGCTACCCCGGCCCGGGCGACGGCGTCGATGCCGCCGAAGCGCGCGAGGAGGCGCTGCGCGACGACGGTCGCGTTGGCGCCGCGGACGCCGGCCCCGATGAGCACGGCGAGGGTCTCGGCGTCGGTGAGCGCCTCCGGTCCGTAGGCGCGGAGGCGCTCCCTCGGCCTCTCCTCGGGAGGGAGGTCGGCCATGCGGGGGCCGGGCGTTTCGAAGGACATGCCGCCGACGCTACGGAGCCCGCCGGACGGGCGCGCCGCGGATCCCGCGACTGTGGACGACTCCCGCCCTCGCGCGCCCTGTGGAGGGAACTTCCGTCGCCACCCGCGCGCTCCTCTCCCCTGCGAGTACGCAGAAGTCGGACTCGCGACAGGGTTCGAGCACCCCGGTCAGTCCGTCGCGGGCATCCCCGCCGTCACCGACAGGCTCTCGCCGTCCGGCGCCACGTCCACCAGCACCACGTCCCCGTCGCGCACCGTGCCGCCGAGCAGCGCCGTGGCCAGCTGGTCGTCGATCGCCCGCTGCATCAGCCGGCGCAGCGGCCGCGCGCCGTACTGCGGGTCGTAGCCGCGCTCGGCCAGCCACCCGCGGGCCGCGGGCGTCACCGCCAGGTCGAGCCGTCGCTCCGAGAGCCTCCTCGACAGCCGGTCGACGTACAGCGACACGATCTCGCCGAGCTCGGTGCGGTCGAGCGCGTCGAAGATCACGATGTCGTCGAGCCGGTTCACGAACTCGGGCTTGAAGGCCTGCCGCACCATCTGCTGGACCGCCTCCTCCTTCTGCGGCCGTGACAGCGCCGGGTCCACGAGGAACTGCGACCCCAGGTTGGAGGTGAGGATGAGGATCGTGTTGCGGAAGTCGACCGTCCGCCCCTGGCCGTCGGTGAGCCGGCCGTCGTCGAGCACCTGGAGCAGGACGTCGAACACCTCGGGGTGCGCCTTCTCGATCTCGTCGAGGAGCACCACCGAGTACGGGCGGCGGCGGACCGCCTCCGTGAGCTGGCCGCCCTGCTCGTAGCCGATGTAGCCGGGAGGGGCGCCGACCAGCCGCGAGACGGCGAACTTCTCGCCGTACTCCGACATGTCGATGCGGACCATCGCCTTCTCGTCGTCGAAGAGGTGGTCGGCGAGCGCCTTCGCCAGCTCGGTCTTGCCGACGCCGGTCGGCCCGAGGAAGAGGAAGGAGCCGGTCGGCCGGTCGGGGTCGGAGATGCCCGCGCGGGTGCGGCGCACCGCGTCCGCGACGGCCGACACCGCCTCGTCCTGGCCGATCAGTCGGCGGTGCAGCTCGGTCTCGAGGTGCAGCAGCTTCTCGGTCTCGCCCTGCAGGAGACGCCCGACGGGGATCCCCGTCCAGGCGGCGATCACCGCGGCGATGTCGTCGGCCGTCACCTGCTCGTTGACCATGCGGCCCTCGGCCGGCTCCTCCTCCGCCTCGGCGGCCGCGAGCTCGCGCTCGATCACCGGGATGTCGCCGTAGAGCAGCTTCGACGCGCGCTCGAGCTTCCCCTCGCGCTGCGCGCGCTCGGCGGCGATCCGCAGGGCGTCGAGCCGGTTCTTGAGCTCGCCGACGCGGTTGAGGGAGGCGCGCTCGCGCTCCCAGCGCTCCTGCAGCTCCTCGAGCTGGGCGCCGCGGCGGGCCAGGTCCTCGCGCAGCTTCTCCAGCCGCGCCTTCGAGGCCTCGTCCTTCTCCTTCTTCAGCGCCAGCTCCTCGAGCCTCAGCCGGTCGACGGAGCGGCGCAGCTCGTCGATCTCGACGGGAGCGGAGTCGATCTCCATGCGCAGCCGCGACGCGGCCTCGTCGATCAGGTCGATCGCCTTGTCCGGCAGCTGGCGGGAGGTGATGTAGCGGTTCGAGAGCGACGCGGCGGCGACCAGGGCGGAGTCGGCGATCGCCACCTTGTGGTGCGCCTCGTAGCGCTCCTTCAGCCCGCGGAGGATCGCCACGGTGTCCTCGACGGTCGGCTCGCCGACGAAGACCTGCTGGAAGCGGCGCTCGAGAGCGGCGTCCTTCTCGATGTACTGGCGGTACTCGTCGAGCGTCGTCGCGCCGATCATCCGCAGCTCGCCGCGCGCCAGCATGGGCTTGAGCATGTTCGCGGCCGCCACCGACCCCTCGCCGCCGCCCGCGCCCATCAGCGTGTGCAGCTCGTCGATGAAGGTGATGATCCGGCCGTCGGACTCCTCGATCTCCTGGAGCACGGCCTTCAGCCGCTCCTCGAACTCGCCGCGGTACTTCGCTCCGGCGATCAGGGCCGAGAGGTCGAGGCTGACGAGCTGCTTGCCCTTGAGGCTCTCGGCGACGTCGCCCGCGACGATCCGCTGGGCGAGCCCCTCGACGACGGCGGTCTTGCCGACGCCGGGCTCGCCGATGAGGACGGGGTTGTTCTTGGTGCGGCGCGTGAGCACCTGGCTGACGCGCCGGATCTCGGCGTCCCTCCCGATCACCGGGTCGAGCTTGCCGCTCGCCGCGATGGCGGTCAGGTTGACGCCGTACTGCTCGAGTGCGGACTTCTCGTCCTGCTGGGGCATCCGACCGGCCTGCATGATGGTGGTCTCCTCCGTGGCTCGAAAGTTGAGTTCGACGGACTCAACTTTACTCCCGCGACGGCTCCGGCGGTCAGGCCGTCAGAAGATCGCTGTCGCGGCCCTGGAGCGTCTCGAGCGCGTTCCGGAGGATCGAGCGCAGCCGGAACTCGTCGATCCCGGTCAGCGCCGAGATCTCGGCCTGCGAGAAGCCGCCGGCCGCAGCCAGCAGCAGGAGCTCGCGGTCCGGGCAGTCGAGGGCGAGCAGGCCGCTGCCGAGCGGACGCCGGGCGAGCTCGTGCGCGGTGCCGAGGGTCTCGCAGAGGACCTCGAGCACCCACAGCACGGGCTCCGGCGAGCGGGCGCCCTCGCGGGAGCGGCGCCAGACGGCGGTGAAGACGTCGGTGCAGAGCCGGTCGCGGCCGGCCGGGTCGGCCTGGACTGTGCCGACGCACGCCGAGACGAGGCCGCCGAAGCGGTCGACGAGCTCTCCCAGAGCGGAGGCGTCCCCCGTGGCGGAGCGGGCCAGCAGACGGGCGGCGTCCTGCGTCAGCGGCGGACGCACCCGTCCTCCGGTCGCGTCCTCGCCTCCAGCACTCACAGGCCTCAGCGTGTCACCGACTCCGGGACGGCGGGACCAGTTGCGCGGAAGGGGGGTGACATGTAAGGAGCGGATCCGCTATCCGACATCAGAGGCGCGGCCAGCGCGCGCGGGCGAAGCAGAAGAGCCCGTAGGCGATGAGCCCGACGGCGACGAAGCCGAGGAGGAGCACACCTGCCGGCAGCTCCACGAGCGACTTCAGCGCCTCGTCGAGCCCGCCCGCCTGCTCCGGATCATGGGTGACGGCGGCGACGATCAGCAGCACGCCGAGAGCGCCGAGGACCACGCCCTTGGCGACGTAGCCGGCGACGCCGAGCACGGTGACGACGGTGCCCGCCGTACCGCCCGGCTCCGCGACGTTCTCGAGGAACTTCCTGCTCGCTCCGCGGTACACGAAGACGCCGCCGACCGCGAGGACGGCCAGTCCCGCGATCACGAGCAGCACGACTCCGCCCGGCGCCGAGAGCACCTGCGCGCTCGCGCTCTCGGACGACTCGGACGAGCTCGACCCGCCGCCCGTCGCGAACTTCAGCGCCGTCACGCCGAGGGCGCCGTAGACGACGGCCTTGCCCGCCTCCTTCAGCCGGCTGCCCCAGGTCTTCAGGGCGCTCTCGCGCGGGCGGACGAGGAACGCCTCGAGCAGCCCCCACAGCGCCAGGCCGAAGAGGCCGACCGTGCAGATCCAGAGGATCACCAGACCGCCGGGCTGCGCCGCGACGGCGCCGAGAGCACCGCTCTGGTCGGCCTCGCCTCCGCCGCCGCGGGCCACGCCGAGGGCGATCACTCCGATCAGGAGGTGGACGAGGCCGTTCGCCGCGAAGCCGCCGCGGGCGAGGGTCCGCACCGCCCGGGAGTCCTGGATGTCGTCGGCGGTGCGCTGGGCGTCGGCGGTGCTCGGAGTGTTCACAGGGTGGACGCTACGCGTTTCCACACCCCCGCGCCCGGCGCTCCGCCGTTCGGAGGTGCTCCCGGAGCCGGTTCTCCACACCTTTCCACAGGGTTGTCCACAGCTGTGGAATCGCTGGAAGGACGAGCGGATCACACGTCGACGGCGCGGACGAGTCCGTCCTGCACGCCGCCCAGCCAGTCGTAGACGCTGCGGATCGCGGCCGCGCTCCCCTCCTCCGGGACGACGTCGTCGGTGTCGTCGATCCCCAGCCGCACGGCCAGAGCGAGCCGCATGTCGGTCAGTGCGCGGAGCCAGGCGATCGCCTGCGGCTCCTCGAGACGGACCGCGACCTCGCCCAGCCCCTCGAAGATCCGGCCGTGACTCGTGCCGTCGCCGGCGTCGAGGGCCGCCGTGACGGCGCGGGCGTCGTCCATCTTGCGGGCGGCGAGGTCCGGAGCGGTGAAGCGGCGGAACTCGTCGGCCGCCTCGGCGTCGTCGCGGTAGGCGTCGGGCAGGAGGCGCGCGAGCGCCGGATCGGAGCGGGCCTCCTCCGAGGACGCCCCGCGGTCGAGCAGCTCGAGCATCTCGCCCGCCAGGTGGCGGAGGATCCCGGCCTCCTCGCGGTCGAAGCGGGCGACGGCCGCCCCGGAGGAGTCGCGGCGGAACGCGCGCATCAGCCGAGTCCTCGGATGCCGCGAGCGGGGTGCTCTCCGGTCTCCGCCGCCGCGGGGCGCAGCGGGGCGCTCACGCGTCGGCCTTCTGCAGCGTCGCCCACAGGCCGTAGCCGTGCATCGCCTCCACGTGCCGCTCCATCTCCTCGCGGTTGCCGGTCGCGACGACCGCGCGCCCCTCGGTGTGCACCTGCAGCATCAGCCGCTCCGCCTCGGCCCGGCCGAAGCCGAAGTAGCTGCGGAAGACGTACGAGACGTACGACATCAGGTTGACCGGATCGTCCCAGACCAGCACGATCCACGGGACCTCGGCCGCCGATCGGGTCGCCAGGCGCTCGTCCGCGCGCTCGATCGTGTCCGCCATCCCTCCAGCGTAGGCCGCAGCGCGGACGGACGCCCGGGCGCGCGGGCCGGAGCGTGCTGCCCGCAGCCCGCGAGTGACCAGGAGTCGTCGCACTCGGCGCGGGTGCGACGACTCCTGGACAGTCGGAGCAGAGGCAGCAGCGCCGCCCGCCCTAGGCCGACAGGCGCGGCAGGACCTCCCGGGCGAAGAAGTCGAGGTGGTCGAGGTCCTGCAGGTCCATGAACTGCAGGTAGACGCGCTCGCAGCCGGCCTCGCGGAGGGACTCGAGGCGGTCGACCGCCTCGTCGACGGCGCCGGCCACTCCGTGCTCGCGCAGCTCGGCGGGCTCGCGGCCGATCGCCGCCGCACGACGCGTGAACTCCGCCTCGTCCCCTCCGCCGACCGCGATCAGCGCGACCGAGTGCACCAGCGACGAGGGCTCGCGCCCGATCGCCCGGCACGCCTCGTCGACGCGCTCGAAGGCCCCCGGGATCGCGTCGAACTCGGGGAAGGGCAGATTGAACTCGCTCGCGAACCGCGCCGCGAGCGCCGGGGTGCGCTTGGGGCCGCCGCCACCGACGATCACCGGCAGCGGCAGGCGGGCGGGCTTGGGCAGGGCAGGGGAGTCGGTCAGCGTGTAGTGCTCGCCGGCGAAGGAGTAGCGCTCGCCGACCGGCGTCGACCACAGGCCGGTCACGATCTCGAGCTGCTCCTCGAGGAGGTCGAAGCGGCGCGGAGGGAAGGGGATGCCGTACGCGGCGTGCTCCTGCTCGAACCAGCCGGTGCCGAGGCCGAGCTCGGCACGGCCCCCGGACATCGCGTCGACCTGGGCGACCTGGATCGCGAGGATCCCCGGCGGCCGGTAGGTGACGGAGGAGACGAGGGTGCCGAGCGCGATCCGCTCGGTCTCGCGGGCGAGGCCGGCGAGTGTCGTCCACGCGTCGGACGGGCCCACGCCGGGGTCGCCGTCCCCCATCCGGAGGTAGTGGTCGGAGCGGAAGAAGCCGTCGTAGCCGAGGCTCTCGGCGGCCTGCGCGACGGCGAGGAGGTCCTCGTAGCTCGCGCCCTGCTGGGGTTCGGTGAACACTCTGAACTGCACGGGTCCAGCCTCCCGCACCGGGGCCGGATCATGCCAGCCCGGCTCCCCCGGCCGGGGCCGCCGACGGGCCCCCGTGTACCGTGGACGGTTGCCGCCGACGAGAGGACCCCATGTCCGAGCACCCGTCCTCCCCGGACACCGCCCCCGCCACCGCGGGCACGACCGCCCCTCCGCACCGCCTCGCACGGTGGGTCTTCTGGCCCGCCGCCGTCCTCACGCTGTCGATCGCGGCCTTCGCGATCCTCGCGCCCGACGCCGCGACCTCCGTGTTCTCGACGCTGCAGACCACCGTCGTCAACACGTTCAGCTGGTACTACGTGCTGATCGCCGCGGTCTTCGTGGCCTTCGCCATCTGGATGGGCGTGAGCCGCTTCGGCGACATCAAGCTCGGCGCCGACGACGACGAGCCCGAGTTCTCGATGCTCGCCTGGATCTCGCTCCTCTTCGCCGCCGGCATGGGCATCGGCCTCGTCTTCTACGGCGTCGCGGAGCCGCTCACCCACTTCGCCACTCCGCGCCCGGGCGTCACCGGCACCGAGACGCAGCTCGCGCAGAGCGCGATCTCGCAGACCTACCTGCACTGGGGCGTCCACGCCTGGTCCATCTACGTGGTGGTCGGCCTCGCCCTCGCGTACGCGATCCACCGCCGCAAGCGGCCGGTGTCGATCCGCTGGGCGCTGGAGCCGCTGCTGGGCCGCCGGGTCCGCGGCGGCTGGGGCAACGCGATCGACGTGGTCGCCCTGGTCGGCACCATGTTCGGAGTCGCGACCTCGCTCGGCCTGGGCGTCACCCAGATCTCGGCGGGCCTGGAGGCGAGCGGCATCGTGGAGTCGTCGCTCACCGTGCAGATCGTGGTCATCGCCGTGGTCACGGGCCTGACCGTCTTCTCGCTGATCTCGGGCGTGGGCAAGGGCATGAAGTGGCTCTCGACCGGCAACCTGCTGCTCGCCGCCGCGCTCCTCGTCTTCGTGCTCGTCGCCGGCCCGACCCAGTTCCTCCTCCGCGAGTTCGTGCAGTCGCTCGGCAACTACCTGCAGAACTTCATCGGCCTGACCTTCACGGTCAGCGCCTACGCCGGCCGCGAGGGCGAGCAGTGGCAGGCCTCGTGGACCACGTTCTACTGGGGCTGGTGGATGTCGTGGGCGCCGTTCGTCGGCATCTTCATCGCCCGCGTCTCGAAGGGCCGGACGGTCCGCGAGTTCGTCGGCGGCGTGCTGCTCGTGCCGACGATCATGACCTTCCTCTGGTTCAGCGTCCTCGGCGGCACGGCCATCTACCGGGAGCTCTACGGCGACGGCGGCCTGGTCGGCGCCGACGGCTCGGTCGACACCAACCTGGCACTCTTCTCGATGCTGCAGGGACTGCCCGCGGGCTCGGTGCTGACCATCGGCGCGATCCTCCTCATCGGCGTCTTCTTCGTGACCTCCGCCGACTCCGGAGCGCTGGTGATGTCGATGATCGCGACCGGCGGCGAGCCGGAGCCGCGCAACCGCATCCGCGTGTTCTTCGCCGTCGCGACCGCGCTGCTCGCCCTGTCGCTCCTGGTCGCCGGCGGCCTCGACGCCCTGCAGACCGCGGCGATCCTCTCGGCCCTGCCGTTCAGCGTCGTGATGATCCTGATGTGCGTCGCGACGGTGATCGCCTTCCGCCGCGAGATCCGCGCGTACGACAAGGCCCGCCGCAAGGCGTTCGTCGGCGACATCGGCACGTTCTACGGCCTCGAGGTCGAGGATCCGGCGGAGCGCGAGCCCGCCCACCCGATCAAGCGCCTCGCGAACCGCCTGAAGCCGGGGTCGAAGGAGTAGTCGGCTCGGAGGAGCAGCCAGGTCGGACAAGGCCGGGCGCCGCTGGGGCGCCCGGCCGGCCGATCAGCTGGGCGACGGGATGAAGGGGTGCTCCGGCGGGTCCTGGTCGTCGCCGAGGCGGGCGTCGGCGCCCTGGTCGAGCGCCTCGTCGATCGACTCGGGGTCGTCGATCTCGGCCGGGTCCTCCGGCGGGACCGGCAGGGAGTCGCCGTCGGGGCGGGTGGTGTCGGTGACGTCCTCGGGGGCGTCGAAGCCGAAGCTGCTCATGGTTCCCTCTCCGCGGTGCGCCCGGGAGGCGGCGCCGCTGCGGGCAGCCTAGGTCGCGTCCCCGGAGGCGGTCACGGACTTGACGGGGCACCCGAGGGGCCCCGCGGGGTCGGCCTGCTCCGGAGGAGCCTCCGCCCCGGCAGCCGTCAGTGCACGTACTCGAGCAGGTCGGCTCCGAGGGTGCGCATGCCCTCCAGCACCGCGAGGCGGTAGTGCAGGGTCGTGTCGTCGAACTGGGTGGCGACCGCGTAGGCGACTCCGGCGCGCGGGCCGCGGAGGACGCCGGCCTCGGCGCGGACGCCGACGTCGGTGCCGGTCGCGTTGACGAGCAGGACCCCGTGGTCGGGGTGGCGGTGCGCGAGCGGGTCGAGCCCGAACGAGGCGGCGACCATCGAGAGGTCGGTGCCGAGCGAGAGCCAGCCGATCACCCGCGAGCTCACGGCGGCGTCGACGATCTCGCCGTTCGCGAGGGTGGCGAGCAGCCAGGTCAGCTCGCGGGCGGAGCCGATCGAGAGCTGCGGCGCGTCGTCCGGGCCGCGCTCGTCGCGCACGACGTCGAGCAGGGCGGTGCGGGAGAGGCCGAGTGCCTCCGCCCGCTCGCGCACGGCGTCGAGGCCGACGCGGCGCAGCAGGACGTTGGTCGCGAGGTTGTCGCTGGAGGCACCGACGAGGGCGGCGAGGTCGGCGATCGGCATCGACGGCACCTGGAGGTGCTGCCAGAGCCCGGAGCCCGAGACCGCGTCCGCCGCGGTCCGGTCGACCAGGCGCAGGTTCTCCTGCGGCTCGTTCGCCAGCCGGGCGGCGACCTCGATCAGCAGCACGACGGTGCCGAGGGAGGCGGTGGGCATCGAGACGGAGTCGTCGACCGCGAACAGGGTGCGGCCGGTCGCCAGGTCGACGGCGCGCGCCGAGACGACGACCCCGTCGATCGCGAGACGTCCGAGGGCGTCGAAGCCGCGCTGGAAGTTCTCGCGGTCGCCGCCGCCCTTGTGGCGCCCCCGGCGGTTGCGTCGGCTCTCACGGCGGGTCTCGCTGGTGGGGATCACCACGGGTACGGCCCCTCTACGGGTCGGGAGTGCGGTCGTGCGGAGGGGGGACCTGGGTCCTCACGCGCCGGCAGGACGCGCGATCGGCGGACGACCCCGCGGCATCGGTCGGCTCTCGATGCCCGGGGCTCCTCGTCCGTGGTGCGGAGGTGGTCGGCGGCGACTACCAGATGGAGACGCGCTCGCTCGGGGAGAGCCAGAGGGCGTCGCCTTCGGAGACGTCAAAAGTAGCGTAGAACTCGTCGATGTTCCGGACGATCTGGTTGCAGCGGAACTCGGCCGGAGCGTGCGGATCGATGGCGAGGAGGCGGATCGTCTCCTCGTCGCGCGACTTCTGCTGCCAGGCCTGCGCCCAGGAGAGGAAGAAGCGCTCGGCGCCGGTCAGGCCGTCCACGACGGGCGGCTCCTCGCCGTCCAGCGAGAGCAGGTACGCCTTCCAGGCGATGCCGAGACCGCCGAGGTCGCCGATGTTCTCGCCGATGGTCAGGGCGCCGTTCACGTGGTGCCCGGGCGTGGTCGCGGGAGCGAGCGCGTCGTACTGCGCGATGAGCGCCTTCGTCCGCTCCTCGAACGCGGCCCGGTCCTCCTCGGTCCACCAGTCGGTGAGGCGGCCGTCGCCGTCGAAGCGCGAGCCCTGGTCGTCGAAGCCGTGGCCGATCTCGTGGCCGATGACGGCGCCGATCGCTCCGTAGTTCGCGGCGGGGTCGCGGGCCTCGTCGAAGAAGGGGAACTGCAGGATCGCGGCCGGGAAGACGATCTCGTTGAAGCCCGGGTTGTAGTAGGCGTTGATCGTCTGCGGGGTCATGAACCACTCGTCGCGGTCGAGCGGGCGGCCGATCTTGCCGAGCTCGCGGGCGAACTCGAACTCGGCCACGCGGCGGGCGTTGCCGAGCAGGTCGGCCGGGTCGATCGAGAGGGCGGAGTAGTCGCGCCAGCGCACCGGGTAGCCGATCTTGGGCGTGAACTTCGCGAGCTTCTCGAGTGCGCGCTCGCGGGTGGCGGGGCTCATCCACTCCAGGTCGACGATGGAGCGGCGGTACGCCTCGATGAGGTTCGCGACCAGCACGTCCATCGCGGCCTTCGCCGTCTCGGGGAAGTGGCGGGCGACGTAGGTGCGGCCGACCGCCTCGCCGAGCGAGCCCTCGACGAGCGAGACGGCGCGCTTCCAGCGCTCCCGCTTCTGCGGGGTGCCGGTGAGGGTGCGGCCGTAGAAGTCGAAGTTGGCGTCGACGAAGCCGCTGGACAGGTAGGCCGCGGCTCCGCGGATCACCTGCCAGGACAGCCAGTCGCGCCAGGCCGGGAGCCGGTCCTCGGTGAGCAGGCCCGCGAGACCCTGGAGGAAGCTCGGCTGGCGGACGACCACCTCGGCGAGCGCCCCCTCCGGAGCGCCCATCGCGGTGAGCCAGACGCCGAGGTCGACGCCCGCGGCGAGCTCCTCGACCTCGGACCAGGAGCGGAGGTTGTAGGTCGCCTGGCTGTCGCGGCTGCGGACCTTGTCCCAGTGCGCGGCGGCCAGGTCGGTCTCGAGGGCGACGATGCGCTCGGCGCGGGCCTCGGCGGCGTCGATGCCGGCCAGCGCCAGCATCCGCGCGACGAACGGCGTGTAGGCCTCGCGGACGGAGGCGAACTCCTCCTCGCGGTAGTAGCTCTCGTCCGGCAGGCCGAGGCCGCCCTGGTTGACGAAGACGAGGTAGCGCTCGGGGCTGCCCGGGTCGTTGTCGACGAAGAGGCCGAAGAGCCCGGGGACGCCGGTGCGCTCGAAGGCGCCGACCGCGCGGAGCAGGCCGGGGATCGAGTCGACCCGCTGCACGGCGGCGAGGTCGTCGGCGATCGGGGCGGCGCCGAGCTCCTCGGCCCGCTCCTCGTCCATGAAGGAGGCGTAGAGGTCGCCGAACAGGCGCTCCTCGGTGCCGTGCTGCGCGGTCTGCGCCTCGACGATGATGTCGCGCACGGCCTTCTCCGCCTCCTCCTGGAGGACGTGGAAGGAGCCGTAGCGCGCCTTGTCGGCGGGGATCTCGGTGCGGTCGATCCAGAGCCCGTTGACGTGCCGGTAGAGGTCGTCCTGCGGGCGCGTCGCGGGGTCGAGTTCGGAGCGGTCGATACCGGAGCGAGGCGTCGTCGAGGTCATGGCGGACAGCCTACGTCGGGGCGCCGACACGGTGGCGCGAGGTGCGGCGGGTCGAGCGCGGAGCCGCGGAGGGCGGGCGCGGAGCCGCGGACGGGAGTGCCCGGCGCGGAGCCGCGGGAGGGCCGGGCGCGCCACCGTCCGGCTCGCGGGAGCGGGGTGCTCCTGCGAGCCGGACCCGGCCGACGGGGACGCCGGAGCGTCAGCGCCCGAGCTGCTCCTCGACGTACGCGCGGATCGGCGTGGTCGGCCGCCCGATCAGGCGGGCGAGCGAGCCGTCGGTCCCGCCGAGGAGGCCGTCGGCGATGTTCGCGTCGAGGCCGACGACGAAGCCGACTCCGCCCTCCGGGACGCCGGCGCCGGTGAGGACGCGGGCGTGCTCGTCGGAGGAGACGTGGCCGATCGCGGCGTCGCGTCCGGCGACCTCGGCGACGATCGCGGCCAGCTCGTCGAAGCTCCAGGCGGTGTCGCCGGAGAGCTCGTGCACGGTGCCGACCAGGGACGGGTCGGTCAGGGCGACCGCTGCGGCCTCGGCGTAGTCGGTGCGCGCGGCGCTGGCGACGCGGCCCTCGCCGGCGCTCGAGAGGGTGCTGCCGGTGGAGGCGAGCTCGGCGACGGTCTGCTCGTAGTTCTCGTTGTACCAGCCGTTGCGGAGGACGACGGCGGGGACTCCGCTGGCGGCGATCGCCTCCTCCGTGGCCTTGTGCTCGGGGGCGAGGATGAGCGCGCTCGTGGTCGCCTTCGGGGCGCTCGTGTAGACCAGGCGCGCGCCGGCGCGGACGGCGGCGTCGATCGCGGCGGTGTGCTGCGCGACGCGCCTGCCGACCTCGGAGCCCGAGACGAGGAGGACGGCCTCGGCGCCGGAGAAGGCGGCGTCGAGCGAGGCGGGGTCGTCGAAGTCCGCGACGGCGGTGCGGACGCCGAGGTCGGCGGCGAGCGCCTCGAGCTTCGCGGCGTCGCGGCCGGTGGCGACGATGTCGGAGGCGGCGGTGCCGCGGGCGAGCAGGTGCTCGACGGCGAGACGGCCGAGGTGGCCGGTGGCTCCGGTGACGACGAGGGTCATGAGGGGTCCTTCCTGACGGGTGGGGGCGGGCGGGGTCCGCCGCCAGGAGGGTGCAACCGGCGCATCCTCCTCCTGCTTCCCGGAATGCAGTACCCACTATTTCGTTAGTACAGACATCACCCCTGTCCCGAGGAGCACCCATGACGATCGCCGACTCCCCCCTGCTCGCCGGGGACGTCTACTCCGCCGACTGCCCGAGCCGCGAGGTCTTCGGGCACGTCACCAGCAAGTGGGGCGTCCTGGTGCTCGCGGCGCTCGCTCCGGGCACGCTGCGCTGGGGCGCTCTGCGCCGCCGGATCGGCGGGATCAGCGAGAAGATGCTCGCCCAGACGCTGCGGATCCTGGAGGAGGACGGCTTCGTGCACCGCGAGGCGCGGCCGGTCGTCCCGCCGCACGTCGAGTACCGGCTGACGCCGCTGGGAGCGGAGCTGGCGGAGCGGCTGCTGCCGGTCGTCGAGTGGATCGCGGGGAACGTCGGGGCGGTCCTGGAGGCGCGCTCGGAGGGCCGCCGGGAGGGAAGGTGAGCCTCACCTTCTTGTGAGAACGTTCACGTCCCGTTCAGGGAGGAGCCTCCACCCGGCGGCATCGGCGCCCCCTCCCCCTGCTTGCCTCGATCGCGTCTCCTGCTCGTGATCGAAGGACCTCCATGTCAGACACCGCCCGCCGCCCGCTCCTCCTCCCGATGGCCGGCCACGTGCGCGGCAAGCGCAGCCCCGTCACCTGCGCGCTGAAGTGCGCCAACGCCTGCTCCACCGCGACCTGCAACACGTCGCACAACAGCTACTTCCGCGACATCGTCTCGTCGCAGCTCTCCCGCCGCAGCGCCCTCGGCCTCGGCCTGGCCGGCGCGGTCACCGTCGCCGTCGCCTCCGCCGGAGGAGCGCCCACCGCCGAGGCGGCCGTGGCGACCGCGGCCGACGGCTCGCCGCTCGCCTTCACTCCCATCGCTCCGGTGCCGTACACGGTCGACCGGTTCACCGTCCCCGAGGGCTTCGCCTGGCAGCCGATCATCCGCTGGGGCGACCCGCTCTTCGCCGACAGCCCCGCCTTCGACATCGCCGACCAGACGGAGGCCGCCCAGGCCGCGCAGTTCGGCTACAACAACGACTACACCGACATCGTCGAGATCCCGGGCTCGAAGCGCCTCCGCGCCCTGCTCGTCGTGAACCACGAGTACACGAACGAGAGCATCATGTTCCCGGCCGCGCAGCTCGAGGCGGAGCCGGAGCGCGTGCGCGCCGTCGGCCGCGCCGCCCACGGCCTCAGCGTCGTCGAGCTGGTCCGCACCGCGGTCGACCGCCCGTGGGCCTACGTCCGCGGGGGCGAGCGCAACCGCCGCTACCTGCTCGACACCCCCTACGAGGTGACCGGCGCCGCCGCCGGCACCGACCTGCTGAAGACGGTCGCCGACCCCGAGGGCCGCACCGTGCTCGGCACGCTCGGCAACTGCTCCGGGGGCACGACGCCGTGGGGCACGATCCTCTCGGGCGAGGAGAACTTCAACGGCTACTTCCGCGCCGTCGGCACGAGCGACGCCGAGAAGCGCTACGGCCTCGCCGACTCCGAGACCTCGCGCCTCTGGGAGCTCGACGACCCCCGCTTCGACGCCCGCACCCCGGGCTACGAGAACGAGCCGAACCGCTTCGGCTGGATCGTGGAGTTCGACCCCTTCGACCCCGACTCCACGCCGAAGAAGCACACGGCGCTCGGCCGGCTCAAGCACGAGGGCGCGAACGTCATCATCGCCCCGGACGGCCGCGTGGTCGCGTACCAGGGGGACGACGAGCGCTTCGACTACCTCTACAAGTTCGTCTCGACGAAGCGCTACATCGAGGGCGACCGCGCCCACAACAAGACCCTGCTGGAGGAGGGCGACCTCTACGTCGCCCGCTTCACCGGCGACTCCCCCGTCGCCGAGATCACCGGCACCGGGGCGGTCCCCTCGGACGGCGGCTTCGACGGCATCGGCGAGTGGCTGCCCCTGGTGCTGAACGGCGCCTCGACGATCGCCGGGATGAGCGTCGCCGAGGTGCTCGTGCACACCCGCCAGGCGGCGGACGCCGCGGGCGCGACCAAGATGGACCGCTGCGAGGACGTGCAGCCCAGCCTGGTCAGCGGCCGGATCTACGTGGCCTGCACCAACAACTCCGCCCGCGGCACCGAGGGCGCCAAGGAGGGCGCGACCGAGGTCAACCCGCGCACCGAGAACCGCGACGGCCACATCGTCGAGATCATCGAGGACGGCGGCGACCAGACCGGCCGCACCTTCACCTGGAACCTGCTGATGCTCTGCGGCGACCAGGCGCAGGGCGACGTCGTCTACTTCTCCGGCTTCCCGGCGGACCAGGTCTCGCCGATCTCGTGCCCGGACAACCTGGCCTTCGACTCGGTCGGGAACCTCTGGATCTCGACCGACGGCGCCCCGAGCGGCATCGGCTACAACGACGGGCTCTTCAAGGTCGCGCTCGAGGGCGCGACGCGCGGCAGGGTGGAGCAGTTCCTCTCGGTGCCCCGCGACGCCGAGACCTGCGGACCGATCGTCCACGACCTCGACCAGCACGTGTTCGTGGCGGTGCAGCACCCGGGCGAGGAGGGCACCTTCGAGGCGCCGACCTCGTTCTTCCCGGACTACGGATCGACGGCGGCGGGAGCGGTGGCGGCACCGCGTCCGACCATCGTGCAGATCCTGCCGGCGTCGCAGGTCGTGGCGCCGACTCCGACGCCGACCGCCGGGCCGACCACGGCACCGACGACCCCGCCGACCACCGCGCCCACGGCGACTCCCACCACGGCACCGACCGCCGGGCCGACTGCGGCGCCCACCGTTGCTCCGTCCCCGGTGCCCACGACCGCGCCGACCGGCACGCCGACCCCGCTGCCCGTCGGCGGCTCGGGCGGCGGGCTGGCCTCGACCGGAGTCGAGAGCGTCGGCCTGATCGCGGGCGCCACCGCGCTCCTGGCCGCGGGCGCCACCGCGCTCGGACTCGGAGCGCGCCGCCGCGCGGCCGCCGAGGGCGAGGACGACCAGCAGGCGTGAGGCCGGACAGGGCCCGGGACCGATCACAGGATCGGGGCCCGGGCCCTGTCGCGCTCGGGGACCCGCCGCTCAGGCCCCCGGGACCGGCGGGCCGGTGCGCCAGCGGAGGATCGCCGCGGCGTCGGCGTCGTGCGGCAGCGTCACCACGTCGACCCCCTCCGGAGCGGTGCGGGAGTCGGTGACGAGCACGCGCGCGTCCGTGAGCACGGCGGCGCGGGCCAGCGCGAGGGCGGCGTCGACGGAGTCGATCACCTCGGCACCCAGCGCCTCCTCCGGGGCCGACGCGACCCACGGCTCCGCGGCGAGCGCCAGCAGAGCGCGCTCGCGCAGCCGGCCGGGGTCGAGTACCAGCGTCTCGACCTGTGCCGAGGCCAGCGCCGTGACGATCGCGCCGAGCGAGTACTCGACGGTGCGGCGCGGCTCCCCGGTGCGCAGGGCGTCGAGCACGTCCTCCTTCTCGCGCAGCAGGATCCGGTCGAGCTGCTCGTCGACGAACCGCTCCAGCGCCCCCTCCTCGCTGCCGGCGGCCCGCGTGTTCACGGGCTCGACGGCCAGGATCGCGGCGCTGCTCGGCGAGAGCTGCTGCGCGAGCAGCTGCCGGGCGTGGATGTCCCCCGCGACGACCAGCAGGCACGGCCGGTGCACGCGCACGAGCTCGTCCACCGCGGCGGCGAGCTCGGCCTGCGTGCGCCGCCAGATCTCCTCCGCGTGGTGGTGGAACCGGTCGTGCCTCCAGCCGCCGGCCTGCGCCTTGTGGAGGGTGTCGGTGCGGCCCTGCACGGCCTGCTCGGCCTCGGGACGCTGCGCGCCCAGGCGGTGCAGGCGGATCTCGCCGCCGTCCCGCGAGGTCTCGACGACGAGGACGCGCAGGTCGGGCCGGTGCTGCAGCAGCGGCACGATGTCGGGGAGCGGGCTGTAGGAGACGCCCTCGGGCGCGACCGGCCGACCCGGCAGCACCTCGTTCAGCACGACCCTCCCGTCCACGGCGACCGCGAAGAGGCAGCAGCCGCCCTGGGGGCGCCCGGCCCCCTCGAGCAGAGCGGTGAGGGCCCGGATGTCGGCCTGGGGCGCACCCTGGCGGGCGAGCTCGTCTCCGAGGGACGTGGCGCGCTCGAGCGAGATGTCCGGCGGATCCCCGGAGTCGATCGCGAGGTCGACGTAGAGCTGCGACACGGGCCGGGAGTCGCGGAGGAGCTCGGCCAGGGTCGGGAGAGCGGGGGTGGTGGTCACCATCGGGTCGTCCTTTCCTGTCGTGTCCCGACAGTGTCGGACGGCAGGAGCGGGAGGAGGGACGGGGTTGACTGCTCGCGCGCGCCTCAGAGCAGGCGGCGGGCGGAGGCCCAGGCGGTGAGCTCGTAGCGGGAGGAGAGCTGCAGCTTGCGGAGGACGGCGGAGACGTGGGACTCGACCGTCTTGACCGAGATGAAGAGCTCGGCGGCCGCCTCCTTGTAGGCGTAGCCGCGGGCGATCAGGCGCATCACCTCGCGCTCGCGGGCCGAGAGCCGGTCGAGCTCGTCCACCGACTCCGCCTGCTCGCCCGCCAGCGCCCCGAAGGCGTCGAGCACGAAGCCGGCCAGGCGCGGCGAGAACACGGCGTCCCCGCCCGCCACCGCGAGCACGGCCCGGCTCACCTCGGCTCCGGAGCTGGCCTTGGTGATGTAGCCGCGGGCGCCTGCGCGGATCACGCCGACCACGTCCTCCGCAGCGTCCGAGACGCTCAACGCCAGGAAGCGCGACGACGACCCGGCGCTGCGCCGCAGCACCTCGGCCCCGCCTCCGCCCGCACCGCCCGGCAGGTGCACGTCGAGCAGCACCACCTCGGGCGCGAGCGAGGCGACCAGGCCGACGGCGGAGTCGACGTCGGCCGCCTCCCCGACGACCTCGAGCTCGGGGGAGAGGTCGGCCCGCAGGCCGGAGCGGAAGATGGAGTGGTCGTCGACCAGCAGCACGCGGGTCACCGCTCGACCTCCGCGGGGAGCCGCAGATGCACCTCGGTGCCGGTGCCGCCGACTCCGGGGCGCACGGTCGCGCTGCCGCCCGCGCGCGCCATCCGGCCGATGATCGACTCGCGGATGCCGAGGCGGTCGCCGGGCACCTCGTCGAGGACGACGCCGGGGCCGCGGTCGCGCACGAACACGTCGACGCCCTGCACGGAGGACTCGAGGTACACCGAGACGTCGCCGCCCGCGTGCCGGGCCGCGTTCAGCACGGCCTCGCGGGTCGCGGCGAGGAGCGCGGCGGCGCCGGGGACGGACACTCCGACGGCCACCACCTCGAGGTGCACGGGGTAGTCGAGCTCGACGGCGGCGGCGATCGCCCGGACCTCGGCGGCCAGGTCGTTGGCGACCGGGACGTCGCGCTCGAACAGCCAGTCGCGCAGCTCCCGCTCCTGGGCGCGGGCGATGCGGGCGACCTCGCTCGAGGCTCCGGCGCGGTTCTGGATGAGCGCGAGGGTCTGCAGCACGGAGTCGTGCAGGTGCGCGGCGATCTCGGCCCGCTGCTCCTCGCGCACGCGGGCGGCGCGCTCGCCCATCAGCTCGGACCAGAGGGTCACCACCCGGGGCGCGGCCAGCACGCCGGCGGCGATCAGCAGCACGCCCACGGCGAGCACCGCGTTAAGGGCGCTCGGGCGGCCGGTGAGCACGGCCGCTCCGGCGAGCACCAGCAGCGCGCAGGAGGCGAGGCGCACCGCGGAGCCGTACCGGGCGGGGCGGACGGCGTCGCCGCGGTCGAGCCCGAGGCTCCAGCCGACGGCTCCTCCCGCGAGCAGGCCGACGGCGACGAGCGCGCGCGTGATGTCGGCGTCGTCGCCGCTGTCGACGGTGATCAGCACGGCGAGCGCCGCGACGGCGGCGGCGAGGGTCAGCAGGCCGGCCACGGGAGCGGAGCGGCGGACGGCCGGATCCGCGTCGCGCGAGTCGAGCGGCGCGAGGGGCACCAGCGCCCAGAGCCAGAGGTAGAGGAGCGCGCCGCCCCCGCCGAGCGCGGTCGTGAGAACGGCCAGGAGGCGGGTCCTCCGCACGCTCCAGCCGAGGTGGTCGGCGACCGCGGTGCACACTCCGCCGAGCAGCATCGTCCGCGGCCGCTGCAGCGGGGGGCGGACGGCGGTGCCGGGGACTGTGCTCACCCCTGCATCCAAACAGGTCGGCCGCACGATCGGGGGTGCTCTCGGGGTCGGATCAGGGGTTCCCCCGATGGTCCGGGCCGTGGAGCGCACGGGAGACTCGCAGCATGACAGGACAGAGCACGACATCGCCGAGCTCCGCGGAGCCGGACGGCACGGAGGCGGCGAGCACAGCGACGACGCCGATCGGGACGGATCCCGGAGCGGCCGGCCCCGACAGCACCGGCCCGGACAGCACCGGCCCCGAGAGCTCCGGCCCGGGAGCCCCCGGCCCCGCCGATCCGCCCCCCGCGCCCGAGAACCGCTTCGTGCTCTGGCTGCGCGGCCTCGACCTGCCCCGCCGTCCCGGCTGGATCGGCGGCGTCTGCGCGGGGATCGCCGACCGGCTCGGCATCGACCCGCTGATCGTGCGCGGGATCGTGCTCGTCGTCGCGGTGCTGGGCGGGCCCGCGCTCCTCCTCTACGCCGCGGCCTGGCTGCTGCTGCCCGACCAGGACGGCGCCCTGCCGGTGGAGCGGCTGCTCCGCGGCTCGCTCGACCGGGTGCACGCCGGGATCGGCGTCCTCGTGCTCGCCTCGATGCTGCCGGTGGCGCAGGGCTTCTGGTCGCTCGGCGGCGCGTACACCGGGGCGATGCCCTGGGCGCCCGCGACCGGGCGGACGCTGTGGTCGCTCGTGGTGCTCGGGCTGATCGTGGCCTTCGTGGTCTGGATCGTGCGGCGGAGCCGGCGGTCGGACGACGCGGCCGCCCACCCGGCCCCGGCATCCCCGTCCGCACACCCCTCCGCGACGCTTGCCTACCCCGCGTCCTCCGCTCCGGCCTACCCCGCACCCGACCCCGGCCTGCAGGACGAGCGCCCCTCGTCCCCCGAGGCCGTTGCCGAGTGGCGCGAGCGCCAGGAGGCCTGGCGGGCCGAGCGGGAGGCGTTCCGCGCCCAGCAGAGCGCGTCGGCCCGTGAGACGGCCCGCGCCCGGGCGGAGGAGGCGCGACTCGCCGCCGCCGCCGTCACCGCCGCGCGCCTGGAGCGCCAGCGCCTCCGACGCGCCGCGAACCCCCGGCTGCGGGCGAGCCTCACGCTGCTCGCCCTGGGCGCCGCCGCCCTGACCGGCGCACTGGTCTCGCTCACCGCCTCCGGACCGACGGCCCTCGTCGTCGGAGCCGCCTCGGCCGCGCTCGTGCTCGCCGTGGTGATCGTGCTCGCCGGCCTGTTCCGGAGGCGCGCGATCGCGCTGATCGCCCTCGCGACGGTCGCGCTGGTCACGGCCGCCTGCGCCGCCGTGCTGCCGACCGACCGCGAGCTGCTCCCCGTGCTCGGCACCTACGGCTTCTCGAGCGCCGCTCCCGGCCGCTACGCGACGCTCGCGGCGAGCGACCTGCGCGTCACGGTCGCACCCGGCTACGAGACCTCCGGCGAGCCGCTGGACCTGTGGATCGGCTACGGGCACGTGTCCGTCGCCACGATGGCGGGAACGGCGGTCCGCCTCGAGGCGACCACGGAGGACACCGAGCTCCTCGTGCTGGACGTCGACGGAGGCGCGATCGACGCGCCCCGCGAGGTCCGCACCGCCGACGGCCGTCAGCTGTGGACGCAGACCTTCGGCGATCCCGAGGCCGAGCCGTTCGTGGTCCGCATCGCCCAGGAGGGCGGGTCGATCCGCGTCCAGGACTCCACACCGGGCGCCGACTCCGGCACCACCGCGCCGGGGTCAGCCGTCGTCGCGAGCGGCGCGCCGGTCGAGCAGGCGGG